>JBGPPR010000134.1:0-4083 GCA_041488675.1 Thermodesulfovibrionia bacterium | reverse complement strand
TGATGCCCTTTTGAGGGCATCGACGATCAGAAGGAGTTCCATGATGTTATGGTTCACGGGCGCACAGGTGGGCTGTAACACGAAAACGTCAGTCCCCCGAACATTTTCGTTTATGCGAACCGCTATTTCACCGTCACCAAAGGTTGTCACGGTAGCATCCCCGAGAGGCATTTGGAGATACTCTGCAACGTCCCGTGCAAGCTCTTTGTGGGCATTTCCGGTAAAAAATTTCATTCCCTCTGGCATTGCTCCCCCCCTATTTAAGTTACGAGTTATGAGTTACGAGTAACGAGGAAGACCTCGATGAACTCATTCAAATTGTTAAAGAGTTCAGAGTCTTTAGTTTTTAACTTGTTACTCGTCACTTGTCACTCATCACGTCACAGATGTCTGGCTGGGGCGGGAGGATTCGAACCTCC
Organism: Thermodesulfovibrionia bacterium; assembly: GCA_041488675.1. Taxonomy (GTDB): domain Bacteria; phylum Nitrospirota; class Thermodesulfovibrionia; order Thermodesulfovibrionales; family SM23-35; genus DASPRG01. The sequence continues at coordinate 3,664 of JBGPPR010000134.1, read as the reverse complement.
AGATGGGAGATCCAAAGTCTCCTGACTTGCCGTTTGTCGACGCCCCAACGAAAAAAAAGTTGAATAAACAAAGTAGCCGCAGGCTTTAGCCTGCGTTTAAAGTATAAACAGATAAATTTGTTTTTTAAAACCTCGCAACCTAAAGGTTGCGGCTACAACCTCACTCTTAACTCCTCTTTTGTCACTGTTGTGACGACTCTGCACCAGTTTTCACCAAATTCACGGGCTGCAGAAGAGGCCTTTGCAGTCGACTCAAAAACACCGAACACAGTTGGGCCACTACCGCTCATTGCAGAAAGGAATGACCCCTGTTCCAATAATCCGTTCTTTATTTTGCCGACCACGGGATATTCTTTTACAACAATTTTTTCGAGATCGTTTTTAAGCATATTGCTGAGAGAAGCGAAATCTCTCTCGTCAAATGCCCGACAGAGAAGTTTAATATCAATAGTCTTCTTTGTCAACTTCTTCATGGTTTTGTATGCCCACGCAGTCGGGACAGAGACAGGAGGTTTTACAAGAAGCAGCGCCATCGAAGAGTCGAAGTTCAGGTGAGTTATCCTTTCTCCTCTCCCTTGTACGAGAGCTGATGGACCGTTGAGGAAAAAAGGGACGTCAGAACCTATTTCCATGCCTATTGCAGTTAACTCCTTTTTCTTTAAACCGAGACCCCACAGCGTATTAAGTCCCAAAAGGGCAGATGCAGCATCACTGCTTCCGCCTCCAAGCCCCGCGCTCGCAGGAATGTTTTTATGCAGAATTATCTTTATTCCCTTCCTGCATGAGGTATATTTTTGGAGAAGGGACGCAGCTTTATAGACGAGATTATCCTCAAGCGGTATGTCTGAATCACACATAACCTGAAGTGTACCGGCGCTATAAAAAAGCAAATCGTCATAAAGACTCACACACTGCATCAAGCTATTAATATCATGATAGCCATCCTTCCGCTTGGCGATAACCGAAAGAAACCAGTTTATTTTTGCAGGAGCTCTCAAATTAAGCAACGGTTGATGATTCATGAATGAAGCGTGGAGAGGTTTCATCAAATGCGGATTTCAGTCGAGGTTCCGGATTTTCTTTTCGACTCTTTCTTTAATGCCTTCTTCTTTTTCCTGCAAGCCGATTGCCTTTTCCCAGTATTCTTTTGCCTCATCCCTCATCCCTTTTGCGTTATATACATCTCCGACATGTTCGAATATCACGGGGTCAGGGGCGTCCTTCACTGATTCCGCTGCCTTTATGAGTGTCTTCAGCGCCTCATCATATTGTCCCAATTTGAAGTAGACCCATCCGAGGCTGTCCAGGAAATAGCCGTTGTCAGGTTTGAGTTCAAGCGCCTTTGTGATAAGTGAACGTGCCTCTTCGAGGTTTACGCCCTTATCAGCGTAACTGTACCCAAGGAAGTTCAGGGCGTCTGCATGTTCCGGGTTGATCTCTATAGTCTTTTTCAGATATTCCACCATTTCATCATATCTGTTTGTCTTCTCCAGTATGGCTGCGAGGTTAAAATTTAGCTGATCATTGTTTCCAAAACGTCTTAGGGCGTCTCTCAAAATTGCCTCAGCCTTTGCATAATCTTTCTTGAAACTATACGTTTCCGCGAGGTACATATAAACTTCAGGTTTTTCCCGGTCAAAGCTCAGAATCTCTTCATAAACAGTAATTGCATCGTCGTACCTCTTCAATTTTGAATATACAAATCCGAGATAGAGGAAGGCCGCTAAATTTTTCGGTTCTTGCTGAATGATCTTTTTTAACTCTGAAATAGCCTCCTCTTCTCTTCCTATTTCATCGAGCGACAGGGCAAGATAATAATGCGTAGGAATGTTATCCGGCCTTGTCTCAAGGACGACTCTGAATTCTTCAATAGCCTTATCATATTGTTGGTCCTCAAAATAGAGGAGTCCGAGTCGTACATGGACATCAAGATTTGTCGGCACCTGGGTCGTGATCTCCTGAAACTGTGATATTGCCTTGTCCACTGTTTTCTGTTTTACATAAATCTGTGCTATTCTTTCCCTGGCCTGGAGGTTGTGAGGGTTTACGGTAATTGCCTTGTTGTAATATTCCTCTGCCTCTTTCAGATTGTCTTTCATTTCACTAATAAGACCCAAATTGAGGTATGCTGCATCAAAGTTAGGTCTCTGATCTATTACGGACTGAAAATACTCAGCCGCCTTTTCTAAATTCTTTTTTTCTAAATGGATTAATCCAATATAGTAAATTGCCATCACGTTATCAGGATGCCGATTGAGGAGTTTCTCAAGAGTCTCAAGAGCCTGGTCATATTCCCGGCCGTTCACATAGAGCGTAGCCAGGAAAAGGGCTGCTTCCTGGTTATCCGGCTGTATTTCAAGAACTTTCTCATATATCCGTATTGACTCTTCAAACTTTTTCTGACTGTTATAAAGCTCGCCAAGGAGCATAAGCGCGGAAACATAATCCGGTTCTGCCTTGATAATATTCTCGAGAAGTGATATCGCATCTGTCATCTTTCCTGTCCGGAGAAGGACAGCACTAATCTGAGTTTTGAGATAGGGAGATGAGGGGTCAAGATCGAGGGCCCCGTTATAATATTTAAGGGCGTCTTCCCACCTTCCTTCCCTTTCCGCATTATAACCAAGGATATAGAGGTAGTAAGCTTCTTCCGGAGGCTCTGACCTTTCTTCATGTACTGCAGCCGGTCTTGCAGCACATGAAAATATAAGGAGAGGCAAGATTAAACAAAGGATTAATTTCGAAGCTCTTGCACGAATTCTCCTTGAGTAGCCGTAGGCTTTACAGCCTGTCCTACAATTGTCATCCTGAACTCGTTTCAGGATCTCGCGAAGTTGTAACATGGTGAAAATATGAGATTCTGAAATAAATTCAGAATGACAAACCACTACATTCTTGAATTGTCGGACAGGCTGTTTAGCCCGCGATGCAAAGAGATTGAAAATAAAAAAATCACGCAAACTAACGTTTGCGGCTGCAACATAATTCATTACTTTCGCAAGAAGGTCTCTGAATGGCACTATTCATTATTGCACAAAGATTAGATTGAGAACAATATGATAAAATCCTCCATGGATTTCCTCGATGTCCTCTTCCCTGTCAACCTGGGACCCCTTACCTACAGATGCCCCGGTGAATTGTCAGAAAGAGCAGAACCCGGCATGATTGTCAGCGCACCCCTCAGAAACAAGGTTACAAAAGGCATTATCATGGGGAGATCATTAAAGGTACTACCGGGTGAAACGAAAGAGATCCTTGCTATTCATGGTGAAACACCGGTATTGGGCGGCAAGATGATTCACCTCCTTAAATGGATGGCGGAGTATTACCTATCGGAGGAGGGGTTTGTTCTGAAAAACATGCTCCCCAGGGAAGCGTTTACAAAAGTAAAACAAAAGAAGACAAAAATCCGGCACCCTTCAGTTCCCACCTTGGTAAGGGGGGATAGAGAGGGGTTAAAGGGGGATTATCTTTCGTCCTTAAAAAATATCAATAGCGGTTCTGGATGCCGGATCCTTGACTCTGTAAAGGAAGACAGGCATGAAACATTTCTCCTCCATGCGCCTTCTTCTGCTTATGAATACTCATTTCTGATACAAATCCTTTCAGAAATTAGAGATGCAATTGTTCTTGCACCTGAAGTATCTCTCACCGGCAACCTTTA
>JBGPPR010000133.1:0-4136 GCA_041488675.1 Thermodesulfovibrionia bacterium | reverse complement strand
TATACAAATCCTTGCAGCAATGCCGGAACATTTCCGGATATAATAATGCGGGCTAAATGAATAGGGAGGAATTATATATGGTTCTTCAGGGGAATGTGTGGACACAAAGAGTCCCTCTCCCTCAGAGGGGAGAGGGTTAGGGAGAGGGTGAACCGAACATGGCAGACAAATTGACCTTTTTTTTGGCCAGTGCATCAGAGAAAGGTCGACTGAAACAGAACAACAACCATCAGAAAAGCAGAAAGACAGAGAAAGGGATATACGGCCTGAAGCACAAGGTTATACAGTATTAGTTTTCTGGGACAATGAAGTCCTGATGAATACAGAGGAGTGTTTGATGTGGTAAGGACTATTGTTAAGAACACCCTCCCCTCAGTCCCCTCCCATCAAGGGAGGGGCGGTAGGGAAGGAGTCTCGCGACAAAGGAGGGTGGATAAAATACTTCCACAGGAAAGTCTGAAGAGCCATATACAAGAACGGCATAATGGGAGATGAGAGACACGTTAAGAGTGAAACTCCATAGATCAGATTTCGTTTTGTCGGCAGTTTGCGTTACCTGTGGGACAACATATCTCATCGAAAAGGTGGAGGGTATTTTGTTTGAGGGTGACAAGCGGATAGGGAATATCTGTCAGGAATGCATAAAAATGGGTTCCCTTGAAATACTCGCGGTTCTTAAGAAGCAGTCTCAAAAACTCAGGGAAAGGGCAAGAGTTCTTGAGGAATTAGCCAGTCACTCCATTGATTGTCCGCTGTGGGATGAAGATCTGCAGGCATTGGAGGACCAGAATGTAGAATCGGGCAGGATGAACCAAGACGAGAAAAGCAAGCCACAAATGATTATGTCAAGGGTGTTCTTGATCGGGGAAGGCATAGTGCCACGGGAGGAAATTGATGGTCTCAGGAACGAACATATGAGAATATTTCTGACGGAGATGGATGTATCCCAATGGCCGGGCGAAATCCATCATCTAAAAAAGTATGCTGAAATACAAATAGACGATTCGTATTTGTTCAGGATGAATGAGGAGATGTATATGAAGAAGGGTTTAAGGATTCAAGAGGTCGAAGGTTCAAGCGAATCACTCGAGTCATTCTTTTTTTAATGGCTCTTATGGTAACTAAAAATTTACTGACGGCGTTTTTTAAAGAAAAAATCACACGACCCCTGAGTTTCCGTGAGATAGTTTACTCTCTGAATCTTTCTCCTTCGGAAAGACGCAGCCTCAAAAGAATTCTCAGTGAGATGTTACGGGATGGAGACATCGTAAAAACAAGAAAAGGTTTTTACGGACCCGCAGCGGAGATGGGCCTTGTTACAGGCTATTTAGAGTTACACAAAGAAGGTTATGGATTTGTTATATCTGAGAAACCCGGAGAGAAGGATATTTTTATTCCTGCGAGGGCGACGCTTGGAGCTATGGATAACGATAGGGTTGTTGCGAGGATTGAGAATCCGGCAAAAAGAGGCGGGAGGATAATCAGAATATTGGAAAGGTCCCATACGCGAGTAGTCGGTACGTTTGAGGCAAGCAGGACGGGACTGTATGTTAGACCCAAGAATAAGTCTGCTCCTTTTGACTTTTCTATTGCTCCTAAGGACAGGGGTAAGGCGGGAAATGGAGATAACGTAATTGCTGAGATCGTAAGTTACCCGACGGACGCAAGACAGCCAACAGCGCGAATAATCAAAATCCTGGAAAAGCCGGGGCATCCGAAAGATGAGATAGATGGCATTATAGAGGAATTCAACCTCCAGAGAAAATTTCCGCATACTATTCTCGAAGAAGCCAAAGATCTCTATTCAGAAATTCCCTCCGGCGCCCCTTTGGCCCCTCTTTATCCCACCTTGAGGGGGGAAGTGAAGGGGAGTGGGGGGGGCGTACATATGAAACGAAAGGATTTGAGGCTTCTTCCTACTGTTACCATAGACGGAGAAAGAGCAAAAGATTTTGACGATGCTGTTTCAGTTCAAAAGGAAGATAATAGGTACAGGTTATGGGTTCACATAGCTGATGTCGGACATTTTGTGGGCTGGAATACCGCTATTGATCTTGAGGCACGAAAAAGAGGCACAAGTGTTTATTTCCCTGACAGGGTTATTCCCATGCTTCCGAAGGAACTTTCTGAGGACCTCTGCAGCTTAAAACCGAAAGTCGAAAGGCTGGCCTTTACCGTTGAAATGGAATTTGATAAGAACGGAGAGCGGATAGTTAGTTCTCTGTATCCGAGCATCATCATAAGCAATGAAAGAATGACCTACACTTCAGTGAGAAAGATACTCGTCGATGAGGATCCAAAAGAAAGAGAAAAGTACAATGATCTCCTGCATAATTTTGAGATCATGGCAGGATTGTGCAATATTTTGAAGGAGAAGAGGATCAAGAGAGGAAGTCTTGATTTCGATCTGCCTGAACCGGAGGTCCTCCTGGATATGCAGGGCAGGCCGGAAGCTATCGTAAAGGCGGAGAGGAACTTTGCTCATATGATCATAGAGGAGTTTATGATTGCTGCCAACGAGACAATTGCCGAGTATTTAGAAAGTCATGGAGTCCCGGGTCTTTACAGGATACACGAAGAACCGGAAGTTACGAAGATAAGCGAAATGATGAAGGTCATTAATTCCCTCGATATCATGAAGCGCAGAAAGACCATAAAATTTAGAAATCTATCTGACCTTATAAAACAGGTTCGTGATTTACCACAGGGGGAATTCGTGAACCTGATCATATTAAGGAGTTTGAAGCAGGCACGATATTCTGTTTTGAATGTCGGCCATTTTGGACTGGCCTCTGAGTGTTATACCCATTTCACGTCTCCTATAAGGAGATATCCGGACCTTGTTATCCACAGGATTATAAAAGAGGTTCTGTCAAAAAAATGTCTGAATTCCGAAAGAATTCAGGAACTGGAGGATATCTTGCCGGAGATCGCTTTTCATTCTTCGAGAATGGAAAGACAATCTGATGCTGCTGAAAGGGCTGTTTTGAATTCGATGAGGGTCTGGTTCATGAAAGACAAAGCAGGAGAGGAATTTGAGGGAACGGTTGTTTCTGTGACGCCCTACGGGTTAAAAATATTACTGAAGGATTATTATGTCGAAGGTTTTCTCCATGTTTCTTACATGACTGACGACTTCTACCGCTATGATGAAAAAAACATGAGCCTATACGGCATTCACGGGAAAAAGAGGTTTGGTCTCGGCAAAGAGTTAAAAGTCAGGATTGACAGAGTTGATTTAGAAGAAAGGGAAATTATTTTCGGTATTTGCTGAAGTGCACTAAAACCGATCAAACCATCATGTCGATGGATCGACACAAAAGAGCATGAAAATAGCCGAGGCGTCCCGCCTCGGATGTCAAGCAAGATGCCGAACCTATCTTCGGAGCAGATACTGCATCCGCCATTAATTTCATGCATAATAAGGGATAAAGAGTTCAAGAAATAAAAAAGGGAGAAATTCAGGATGGCGAAAAATCGGGCAAAAACAGCTTTATACCTCTTTCTTTTGGCCGTACTTTTTTTTATAACGTCACGATATGTTATGAAATTCTTTTTTCTCTTTTTTCTGATCGCACTCGTCTGTCTCGTTTTGGGAGTGTCAATCCTGAAAGGGGACAAGAATAAGAAGATTAAGAAAAGTTGACCCGGAACACTATCAAGGGAGATGGAAAAAGCTTGAAGAGAAGAAATAGATTATGGTAATTATCATGGGCTACCCATCGGGGTAATTGTCCGATAAATATATACATGATGAACGAGGATAAATCACAGGAGCAGCTCATAAACGAATTGGCTGAACTGCGCCAACGAATTGCTGATTTAGAGATACTGGCAAGGCATCACAAGCAATCAGAACAAGCGGCCTTGAAAAGAGAGGAATGTTACAAGCGCCTGCTCAGTGCAGTTACCGCATATGCGTATTCAGTGGAAGTCAGAGACGGGCGTGCAATCTCGACCTGCCACGGTATGGGATGTTTTTCGATCACGGGTTACGATCCTGAGGATTATGAGTCTGATCCCTATTTGTGGCACAAGATGGTTTACCCTGATGATATGTTGATAGTAGATAGCTCGGTTGAAGAGATGCTTGCCGGCAATGAAGTCCTGCCCGTTGAGCACCGGATAATCCGAAG
>JBGPPR010000132.1:0-4160 GCA_041488675.1 Thermodesulfovibrionia bacterium | reverse complement strand
TGAAGAGAGACGGCAACTGACAAGCATTACTTTTCTTTTGAAGGTGATATTCTCGAGAAGGAAATATCCAATCACTTTATCAACAGCATTGTGTCTTCCAATGTCCTCAGCGAAAACAAAAATTTTTTCTTCATCGGCTACTGCTGCACCATGGAAGCAACCTGTTAGTCTGAAAAGCCCCGACTTCTTTTGAAAATCCTCAAAGATTTTCTTAAGAGTTTCCGCCTCGAGAAAGAAATCGTCTTTCGCTTTCTCGAAATACTTTTCCTTGCCAAGAGTGACACCGCCGATGCATCGCGAGGTTATTAATCCTTCTGGTAATATACTTTCAAGAACAGAAATGTCGACCGATACATCTTCTCCATATTCTATTTTTATATTCTCCGGATGTATTTCCGGAATGATTCCTTCTGTGACAAAAAGACCAATAATCAACTCCTTTATCATGAGGGGTGTGCAGTGGAGGGTAATAAAATCTTTTCCGTTAACAGAAACTTTCAATTTTTTTTCTACAGCAACGTAATCTTCTCTTTCTTCAAACCATGTCTCGTGTTTTTTCAGTATTTTTCTTACTGTGTACGGTTTCATTCTTCCCAAATTCTAACAGAGACATCTTTTGACTGTCAAAAAGACTGAAAGAATTTTCAATCATTTGCGAAATGGACTTGTCAGTCGAAGCGGTATGAGGTATATTATTCATAATGCGAATTGACAGGATAGAGCTAATCGGTTTTAAATCCTTCTCGGGAAAAACAATATTTAACTTCCATCAAGGCATTACCTGCATTGTCGGTCCCAACGGTTGCGGAAAGAGTAATGTCGTTGATGCTTTCAGATGGGTTCTCGGAGAGCAGAGCGCAAAGACCCTCAGAGGTGAGAAAATGGAAGAGGTTATCTTTAATGGTTCTGCTTCAAAGAAACCGAAAGGGATGGCAGAGGTCACTATGCTGGTCTCCGGTCTCAATGGTGCCGGGTCAAATGATGAAAACGGAGAGGGAGCGTCAGATGCTGTGTCTGTTACCAGGAGGCTGTATAGATCGGGCGATAGCGAATATATTCTGAATAAAAATCAGTGTCGGCTCAAAGATATTAAAGACCTTTTTCTCGACACCGGGTTGGAGCTAAAAAGTTATTCGATACTTGAGCAGGAAGGCGTTTCATCGATACTGAACTCCAAACCTCAAGACAGAAGGGTCCTTATAGAAGAAGTGGCGGGGATTATGAAGTACAATGTGCGGAAAAGAGAAGCCGTGGCCAAACTCGAATTATCAAGGACGAACCTGCAGAGGATAAGCGATATTACAGTAGAGGTGAAGAAGCAGATCAACCTCCTTGACAGGATTGCAAAAAAGGCCGAAAGGTACAAAAGTCTCTCCTCCGAAATCAGGTCAATAGAACTCAAGATTGCAAAGAGAGATTACCAGGCACTGAAAGAGTCGTTCTCAAGAATCCTTTCACAGTATAACATCTTGAGACAAGAGGAGTCGCTGAAGAGGGCAGAACTTACAAGAATTGAGAACCTGACTGAAGTCAGACGGCTGGAACTCCTTGAGAAAGAAAAGGCATTGCAGGATCTCCTGGAGAAATTACAGAGATTAGAGAAAGAGGTCGCTGAACTCGAAAAGGACACAGCAATTGCTAAAACTGATAGGGATAACCTGAAGGAGTATCTTGCGAAGCTTTACCAGCAAGAGGAAGAATTTAATACGCAAAGTCATGACGCAGTAACAAGAATGAACAGTTTGGATATTGAGGAGGAGGATCTCCTCTCAGACATGGGGAGGCGGAAAGAGATGCTCGGGGAGAAAACAGATCTCCTGAAATCTCTGGAAGAAGGCCTTTCGGAGAAAGAAGGGCTTCTCGAGGAGAAGAGACGGGAGATCTTCAGGATTTCGGAAGAGAACAGCAACCTGAGAAATGACCTCAATATGCTCTTGTCATCTCTCGAAGACCTGACCAGGAGGGAAGTGTCTTCTCAAAAGGATATTGAGAATCTGAGAAATAGACTGACTGAGATAGATTCTTCAATAAGAGATACAGAGACAGTGCTTCTGGAAAGGAATAGTCAACTTACTTTGCTGAATGAACAGAAAGAGACACACATAAAAGAACTCACTGACAGTAGAAGCAAGATCGAACAGATTAGACAGGCGCTATCGAATCTAAGGGAAGATGTCGCGTCATATAAATCGCGACTTGAATCCCTCAGGGAAATTGTCTTTGATAAGCCAACAAAGGAGCTCCTCTTGGAAGGTTCAGATTTCCACATCCTTGAATCTATTTCAGATATCTTTGAGGTCGAAGCTGAATATGAAAAGGCCATTGAAAGCGCTCTCTCTGAAAAGGTAAATTTGTTTATCCTGTCATCCTTCAGCGAGATTGAAAGTGCCGTATCTTCCCTGAAACAGAAAGGTCTTGGCAGAACAGCTTTTACATCTGTAAATCCCCCCATACCCACTTTTCCGCACTCAGGCAGATTCGCCGAGGCGAAAGCACAGGGGGGTGAGGAAGGATTTGAAAGAGGAGAACAAGACGGATTTTCTGAAAAGATCGATGTCCTCGAAGAGGTGATCGGAAAGGCATCAGATTTTGTAAAGACACGCGGGGATTTCTCGGGAGTTGCAAAGGCGCTGTTAGACAATATCTTTATAATCCGAAATCTGACGGAAGCCCTTAATCTTTGGGGAGCAGGGAAGAGATCATTCTACGTAACCCTTGCTGGAGAGGTTATTGAACCTTCAGGTACAGTTATTGGAGGAGAGGTCAAGGGCATATTTAAGAGAAAAAGGGAAATAAGGGAACTTGAAAAATTAGTCGAACAGAAAAAAACCATTGGGGGGGAACTTGAAGCTGATTTATTTTCAGCCCAGCAGTCAATTGAAAAGGGAGAATCTTTACTCAGAGATATCGAATCACGCATCGTGGAGGCGGAGAAAGAAATTTCCCTCCTAAGATTGACATTTGATAACTATACTGAAGAAAAGGGGCGCATAGAAAGAAAATTCTCCTACCTCTCGACGGAGGTGGGACAGTTGATCGGAGAAAAGGAGTCGACACAGAAACTCATTACAGAAAAGGAAGCTGAAGTTCAGGTGGCGGAAAGAAAGAAACTGGATATGGAAAGGGATAGCGCTTCCCTTCTGGAGGGAATCTCCGGGAAAAAAGCAGACCTTGAAAGTCATCGGTCCGATGTGACAGACCTCAGGCTTTCCATTGCATCTCTCAAAGAAAAAACCGAGTCAGCCATGAAGGAGAAAGAAGCCTTACTTAAAAAGATCGAGGAAATTGAGAAGAAAAAGGGTTACCTGCTTGAAGAAATCTCATCAGTAAACTCCCGTATCTCTCAACGAGAGACAGAAATGGCAGGCTATGAAGAACAGATCAAAGCGTTGATCACTGCAGCAGATAAATTTAGAAAGGAAGTATCGGAAAGAAGGGAAGTGGTTGAGGCTGAAAATCAGGAGGTGCTCAAAGCGGAACAGGAGCTAAAATTGCTCAGGCGTGAAATAGATTCCCTCTCACAGGGTGTGGCAGAACTCGATATATCGAGAACCGAATACAGAGTAAAGTTGGATAACCTTTCTGAACACATAAGCCAAAACTACGGTTCAGATATCGATACAATAGAGGTTGATCCCCTTACTTCAGCAGATGAAGAGAGGCTTGCAGTTCTCAAAGAGAAGATCCAGGAACTCGGTCCTGTGAATTTAGGCACCCTGGAAGAGTATGAAGAGCTGCGTACACGGTATGAATTCCTCTCCATGCAACGGGAGGACTTGATCAAATCCATAGCAGAACTTGAAGAGGCGATAACAAAGATAAATGCAACAACTCGGAGGAAGCTCAGGGAGGCTTTCGAAGTACTCAGGGCAAAATTTTCTGAAGTCTTCACCGTGCTTCTTGGTGGAGGAAAGGCTGACCTTGTCTTAACCGATGAGGACAATATCATCGAGTCAGGCCTTGAGATTATAGCTCAGCCGCCCGGAAAGAGACTGCAGAATATAAACCTCCTTTCCGGCGGGGAGAAGGCACTCACGGCTCTTTCCATTCTCTTTGCAAGTTTTTTAATCAAACCGACTCCTCTCTGCATTCTGGATGAAGCAGATGCTACCCTTGATGAGTCGAACACAGAGCGATTTGCGAATATGCTGCGCGGACTG
>JBGPPR010000131.1:0-4185 GCA_041488675.1 Thermodesulfovibrionia bacterium | reverse complement strand
GTACGTCGACGGTGTTACAAAAGATATGTCTGCTGTTACTCCGAATGGTCTTGTGGGAAAGATTGTAGAAGTTTCCACTAAGTCCTCATCCCTGCTGCTCCTTACAGATTTGAATTTCTCGGCTGCCGTGAGGCTTCAGGAAAGCAGGAGAGAGGGAATTCTCTCTGGCACGGGGATCAGAAAGTGTCAATTAAAATATATCCCTCAAGAAGAAGTGGTAAAGATAGGTACTGCGGTAATAACATCCGGACTCGATTCCTTATTTCCAGAGGGTATACCTGCTGGTTATATTTCAAAAGTCGACAAGAAAGGGACTGGACTTTTCCAGGATATTGAGGTAACCCCTTCTGCGGATAATACAAAAGTCGAAGAGGTAGCAATAATTAGCAGATGACATACGTTTTGTGGGCAGGGATAATCCTTTTTACCTTTTTCATTGAGGAAAGGATATCAGTATTTCATGTGGCTCCAAACTTTGCGGCTCTCCTGGTTTACTATGCAGGCATAAGGAAAGGGAAACTTGAAGGGCTGTTCCTTGGTTCAATTGTAGGCACTGTTGAAGACAGTCTTTCTGGTACATTTCTTGGCCCTAACCTTTTGAGTAAAGGCATTATAGGTTTTTTTTCCTCTTTCATGTCCGGCAGTTTCTTCAGGTGGACTCCTCTTTTGGGTGCCATCGGTATCGGAGTTCTCACTATGGTTGACAACACCATTGTCTTCACGACAAGGAGCTTCTTTGACCGAATGCCAACCGGGTTTAAGGCTGCAGCTTTCAAAATTATCATCCAATCTCTTATCAATATTCCATTGGGATTATTTTTGAAGCCAAAGAATATCCAGAGACCAGGCTCATACGATTTTAGACACAAAAAGTAATGGTGAATAAAGAATCCGAGAGAATTTTCAGAATAGGATATGTCGTGATTGCCGTCTTCCTCATTGTCATCATGAGGTTATGGCAATTACAAGTGTTGCAAGGGAATAAATATAGAGAACTCTCTGAAAGCAATAGACTCAGAATAATTTCGATCCCGGCGCCCAGGGGCATACTCTTCGACAGAAACGGTATCCCCCTCGTAAGAAATTCTTCTTATTTTTGCGCATCTGTAAGTTCTGGAGAATTCGACAAGACTAAAATTCATTTGCTGTCAAAAGTCCTAAGTATGCCGGTCGAAGAAATACTTGGAAAAATTGACCAAGAAGGCCTTGGCCCTTTTATCCCTATAAGGCTAAAAGAAGGTCTATCTTTTAATGAGGTTGCATATATTGAAGCCCGAAAGTCTGATTTTCCTGGCCTTATTATTGAAGCCGAAGCAAGCAGGGAATATATCTATGGCAACATTGGATCGCACCTGATAGGCTATCTCGGAAAACTGAATCCGGCTCAATCTAAAGACCCTTCCTTCAGGAACGTGCCTACTGATTCGTTTATAGGGCAATGGGGTACTGAAATGCTCTTTGACGGATCCCTGAGAGGCATCCCAGGTGAGAGGGTCATAGAGGTTGACTCCCTTGGAAGAGAGATTAGATTATTAGAGGAGAAAACACCTACAAAGGGAAAGGATATCAGGCTGAGTTTAGATATCAATCTGCAAAAAGAAGCGGAGGAAGCCTTTGGAGAAAGGGCGGGTGCCCTTGTTGCTATCAAACCCGATACGGGGGAATTATTGGGACTCGTGAGCAGACCTTCCTTTGATCCAAACCACTTTGCGAGAGGAATACGTTATGAAGATTGGATAGCGCTTACACAGGACAAGAACAAACCTATGCTAAACAGAGCACTCCAAAGTCAGTATCCACCGGGATCAACATTCAAAATCATCATGGCAATAGCTGGCCTTGAAGAAGGTGTCATCACGCCTGAGACAAAGGTGGAATGCAGGGGCGGAATTACCTATGGCGCTTGGCATTTTGGTTGCTGGCGTAAAGAAGGGCACGGTGTAATGTCGTTACACAGGGCATTAATAGAATCTTGTGACGTATATTTCTATGAGGTAGGTAAACGTCTCGGCATAGATAGAATTTACGACTATGCTTCGAGCTTTGGATTAGGAAAAGAAACAGGCTTTAAATTTGTCCAAGAGCGAAAAGGTCTAATACCGAACACAAAGTGGAAAGAGGAAAAGAAGAAGCAGAAATGGTATTTGGGTGAGACTTTTAATACAGCGATCGGACAGGGATATGTTGCTGTAACGCCGATACAGATGGCAGTCATGATAGGTGCAGTAGCAAATGGTGGAAATCTTTATAGGCCAACATTGCTGGTAGATGCCAATCCGACTTTGTCAGGAAAAATAAGAACAAGACCGGAAACTCTTGAGGCTGTAAAAAGTGCACTTTGCGGGGTTGTAAGTGAGCCGGGCGGGACTGGCTGGGCTGCAAAGTCGGAGTTAGTAACAATTTGCGGCAAGACAGGCACGGCCCAAGTTATCGCAATGAGGAGAAGCACTCAGTACCAACCAGAAGAGTTCCGGGACCATGCGTGGTTTGTTGCCTTTGCCCCTGCTGAAAAGCCAGAGATAGCGCTTACAGTGTTTGTGGAGCACGGCGGTCACGGTGGAGGCGCTGCGGCACCAATTGCGAAAAAAGCGATTGAAGGATATTTCAAGAACCCAAGACACGTGAATTAAAGGCTAAAATGTTACGAATAGATCGCAGGCTGATCAAGAATTTTGATTGGATAACATTCTCTGTTGTTATTGCTGTTGTCCTGACCGGGATCATGACTATATATAGTGCCACTCGACCGCTCGTGGAAGGCGAGACTTCCCAATTTTATTTAAAACAATCCTTATGGCTCATCATCGGCGTCGTAGCCCTGTTCATAATGGTCAGCTTTGACTATGTTTGGCTCAGCAGATTCTCCTCACTTCTTTACGTAGTGGGCATCACTTTGCTCATAATCGTATTTATCTTGGGTAAAGTCGGGATGGGTGCCCAGAGATGGCTGAGCATTGGAGCCGTTACTTTTCAACCCTCGGAGTTCTTTAAACTCATATACATAATAATGCTATCGCATCAACTTAGTATGATGAGTAGTCCCGTCGGGACAGTCTCGCTTTGCCGCTTATTCTTCTTGATTGTATTTCTTCCCTTCATCCTTCTCATTAAACAGCCGGACCTCGGAACGGGGATCGTTACCATCATAATCTTTTTCTCCTTAATTCTCGCAAAAGGACTCCAGAGGAAAATAACAGTGCTTCTCGTAATTATAGGGTTGATATCCTTACCATTCCTCGGCAATATCCTGTGGGAAGGACTAAAAGACTACCAGAAAAGCAGGCTTATTGCCTTTCTGGAACCCGGGGCGGATCCAACCGGGATAGGATATCATATAAGCCAATCAAAGATTACTGTGGGTTCGGGTAAATTTTTTGGAAAGGGCTACTTGAATGGCACCCAGGGACCCTTCAGGTTCCTGCCAGAAAAACATACAGACTTTATATTTGCCGTCTTTGCTGAGGAATGGGGGTTCCTTGGAAGCTTCGTTCTTGTGTCCTTTTACATTGTCTTAATACTGAGAGGTCTCCATATTGCGAGGAATGCAAGGGATGAGTTTGGAAAATTTCTGGCACTTGGGATAACATGCATGTTCTTAACATATTTCTTTGTCAACGTCGGCATGACGTTAGGCATTATGCCCGTTGTTGGAATACCTCTGCCATTTATGAGTTACGGAGGGACCGCTCTTCTGTCGAATCTCTTATCAGTGGGCTTGCTCATCAACATATGGACACGGAGATTTGAACTCTTCCACTAAGAGTCTATCTTTTGGTATAATTTGTCTCTACTTTGGGATCGTAACCTATTCACTTTTTACTTATAACTGTTCACACGGCGGTGTAGCTCAGGTGGTCAGAGCATGCGGCTCATATCCGCAGTGTCCGGGGTTCAAATCCCTGCACCGCCACCATACGAAACCCAAATGGACCAATAGGCGTTCCACAGGTTTTCTGTCTTCTCTATACCTTAACACTTTGAATGAGTATCTGCCATGAAGGGGAGTCTGGACTTGTTAAAAAGATATGTGCTAAATCGCACAGTATACTCGCACATATTGGTAATACGCTATAGAGAATCCTGACATAAGATGGAGAATCAACAAGTCTTCCTGATGGAACGAATGGCATAAATATTGTATACACCGTTACAAGAAAAGGTGCTTTGGAGGAGTTAAAGATGGAG
>JBGPPR010000130.1:0-4192 GCA_041488675.1 Thermodesulfovibrionia bacterium | reverse complement strand
GAACCTATCGTCTATTTCACGAAGGCGGATTATGATGTACTCAATATGAAAAAGGCAGCGTACAGGAAAAATTCAACGTACCATGGTAAAACTTCAAGGATAAAGAAAAAGAATTTGTCTGCAAAGAAAAAGAAGACAAGAGTTTCAGTAAATAAAAAAATCAAGAAAGGAAAAGATTACAGAGTCTTGGAGAAGAGTACCAATGGAAATGCAGGGTAAAAAAATCACCGTGGTAGGTCTCGGGAGAAGCGGTCTCGGGGCAGCAAATCTGCTCTCAAAACTCGGTGCTGATGTAACGGTAACAGACAGTAAACCTGAAGAAGAGCTTGCCGGGTTCAGGGAAAAACTTAGCTCTTCAGTCAGGCTTGCTCTCGGGAGTCATCCGGAAGACATATTCGTGTCATCCGACATGCTCGTAATAAGTCCGGGTGTTCCTCTCAGTATTCCACCCTTATCAAGAGCAAGAGAGAAAGCGATTCCTATTGTCGGCGAACTTGAACTTGCCTACAGGATACTCAGTAACCAGTCTTTGCAATTCAGTCTTGAGCGGTCAACGGCCGGGCGCGGGATACCTTTCCTCGCTGTTACAGGAACGAATGGTAAGTCCACAACAACGACGCTTCTAAATGTAATGCTCAACAAAGGAGGCTTCAGAACAATCTTGGGAGGGAATATCGGGAATGCCCTGACTGAGGAAATTTGCAAGGCGTTAGGCGTAAATGGAAAGGGGATTAAGGACGTCTCTCCTTACGCCTCACCCCTAACAGCCATTGACTATATTGTTGTTGAGGTATCAAGCTTTCAACTTGAAGCAATAAAGGATTTCAGACCAAAGGGGGCCGTCATCCTCAATATTACACCCGATCACCTTGACAGGTACCATTCATTTGACGAGTATGCAGAGGCAAAGGCAAGAATATTCGAAAACCAGGGGGAAGGCGATTTTCTTCTGCTCAATGCGGATGATCAGGAAGCAATGAAAGCGGCTAAGAAAAGACTCAACGGTAAAAAGGAAAACCTGGACATTTTTTACTTCAGCCGGAAACAAGTAGTTGAAGGTATATATTGTAGGGGTGAGAAAATCTATTCTAATTTTCCTGACGTGCCGCTCCTCACCCGTCACTCATTGCTCATCGATTTCGGTGAGATGAAGATCAAGGGAATCCATAACCTGGAGAATGCCATGGCCGCCTCGGCCATGGCTCTCCTTGCAGGCAGCTCCGTGGAAGCTGTAAGGGATGCTCTAATGGCATTTCCCGGTCTCGAACACAGGCTCGAATTTGTAAAAGAAATACAGGGCGTCAAGTACGTGAATGATTCAAAGGGGACAAACGTGGGCGCTGTACTCAAATCCCTCGAAAGCTTTGTGAACCCCATCGTCTTGATTGCAGGCGGCAGGGACAAAGCCGGAGATTTCTCGCTCCTGGGGAACTTGGTAAAAGAAAGGGTCAGAGCCCTCGTCCTTATTGGTGAAGCTCGTGAGAAGATAAAGAAGGCTCTCGGAAACCTCACTGGAACATTTCTGGCTAAAGATTTAACTGAGGCTGTGCAGATATCACGAAGTATTGCAAGAGAGGGAGATGTCGTTCTCCTTTCTCCTGCATGCGCCAGTTTTGACATGTTCGCCGACTTTGAAGACAGAGGCAGGCAATTCAAGAAAATAGTTATGGAGCTTGCGTAATGGAAGGAGCACCATTTCAGCATCACCAGACATTGTATCCAACATATGACAGATGGCTTCTCATCTGTACACTCACTCTTGTCGTCTTTGGCGCGCTCATGATATACAGTTCAACCTCCGTCATTACCCCCGCCCTCGCAAAAAAGGGCGTTACAGAATTCTACTACTTCAAAAGACATGTGTTTACAATTTTCGTAGGACTTTGTTTCATGTTTCTTGCTTACACTGTGAGACCCTCTTTTCTTAAGAAGATCGCAATACCTCTCCTGCTTTTCTCCTTCCTGCTCCTTATGCTCGTCTTCCTGCCCGGCATTGGTGTCCAGGTAAATGGCGCAAGGAGATGGATACGGCTTTGGCCGTCAACCTTCCAGCCGTCGGAATTTGTAAAGCTTTCCATGGTCATATTCCTTGCACGATACCTGTCGTCACCAGACTTCAGGCCCGAAAGCTTTATATCGTTTGTGAAACCTCTTGCAGTCATGGCCGTGTTCCAGGCAGTGATGCTTATCCAGCCTGACTTCGGAGCTGCTATGAGCCTTGCCTTTCTTACCATTGCAATGCTCTTTCTCTCCGGCACAAGACTGAAGTACCTCATATCTCTTTCAATTCTTGCCTTGCCGATACTGTTCGTGCTTATAAAGGAACCCTACCGCCTCAGGAGAGTAACATCCTTTTTGGACCCCTGGAAAGACCCCCAGGGCAGCGGGTTTCAGCTTGTGCAGTCTTTTATAGCCTTCGGCAGCGGAGGAATAACAGGTGTTGGTATCGGCAGCTCAATACAGAAGTTATCGTATCTGCCGGAGTCACACACCGATTTCATTTTTTCCATAATCGGTGAAGAGTTCGGTTTTATAGGCGTCTCAGTCATCATTGCCCTTTTTGCGGTCATATGTGTCAGAGGATTCTCGATAGCAAACAAGATTCAGGATAGATTTACTTATTACCTCGCTGTGGGACTTTCACTCATGATTTCACTTCAGGCACTCATCAACTTTTCTGTTACCACTGGATTGATACCCACAAAGGGGTTGCCCCTGCCCTTTATCAGTTATGGCGGTTCATCTCTCCTTATGAACATGGCAGCTATTGGATTGCTCCTCAATATATCCAGGGGAAAAGATTACCGGGAAACAGATGACATAAAACATAAAATTATTGCAAGAAGACGGGCAAAAAGCGTCATGAATAAAATTCGAAATGAACAAAATTCATTAGGGTAATAATTGCGGGTGGAGGCACAGGAGGACATCTCTTCCCAGGACTTGCAATAGCGGAAGAATTCAAGAGAAGAAATGAAATGACGGAAGTAATATTCGTTGGAACGGAACACGGCATAGAGGCAAGGGTCATTCCGAAAGAAGGATTCCCGATCAAGTTCTTACGGGCAGAGGGAATGATAGGGATATCTGTTTACAAAAGAATAAAGGCAATAGCGAAGATGGGACTCTCATTCCTGGACTCTTATAAAATTATCAAACTGGTCAGTCCCGACATTATGATAGGCGTCGGCGGTTATGCCTCGGGCGCAATCATGCTCATCGCAGCCCTCATGTCAATTCCAACCATGATCCTCGAACAGAACTGCATACCTGGATTCACGAACAGGATTCTCGGAAAATTCGTAAATACCGTCTGCTTAACCTATCAGGAGAGCATCCCTTTCTTTCCTAAAGAAAAGACCTTCCTCACCGGTAATCCCGTCAGGATGCATATACTGAGAGGCGGCAAGGAATCCGGATACGGGTTCTTCTCGCTTGAAGAAAAGCTCTTCACTGTCTTTGTCTTCGGGGGAAGTTTGGGAGCACGAAGCATTAATACGGCGGTTATCGGATCCTTTCAGTACCTCCATGACCTGAAAGACAAAATTCAGTTCCTCCATCAGACGGGTTCGAGCGATTATGAACGTATCAGGAATGCTTTTAGGGAATTCGGCTTTAAGGGGATGATCTCTCCTTTTATATATCAAATGGGTGAAGCCTATGCTGTCTCTGACATCGTCATCTCAAGGGCGGGGGCAACGACTCTCGCAGAACTGACGTCTCTCGGAAAGCCGGCCGTGTTGATACCCTACCCCCATGCAACAGGTCAGCATCAGGAATTGAATGCGCGGAAACTCTTTGAGATGGGTGCGGCAAAGATGATTCTCGACAGCGAACTGAGTGGAGAATCCCTCGCTCATGCGATAAGGGAGCTTTATGAGAATGAAGCGATGAGAATTGAGATGCAAAAGCACAGCAGGGTCCTTGGGAGACCTGAGGCAGGCGAAAAAGTTGTTGATATAGCAATGAGTCTTGTTAAGAAAGATAAAAATGAAAAAAGAAAAAATTAAAAATAAGGAATTCGCTACGAATTCCGTTCCAATGGCTGTCATTTTCCGGCTTGACCGGAAAATCCAGATCCTTTCTCTGGATTCCCTCTCCTCGGCGAGTCGCCCGAGGCGACCGATCGAGTCGGGGAATGACGGAATCAAAAAAACATCACAAAAAGATCTTGAAATATTTTTAAGATGTT
>JBGPPR010000129.1:0-4269 GCA_041488675.1 Thermodesulfovibrionia bacterium | reverse complement strand
TCAGCAACTACAACCAGGTCAGGGTTTTCCGAAAGAATCTGTTTCAGACCCTCACGGACAATGGCGTGGTCATCGGCAATCAATATCTTTATCATGCCTTCTCCTTTTTCCTGAGAGGAATTGATACGATTAACGTAGTTCCTTTATCTTTGATACCCGTGATTTTAACATCACCGCCGAAAAAATTGACACGCTCTTTTATTCCCATGATACCAAAAGACGCGGGATCTGAAAACTGTTTTTTTGTAATCCCTTTCCCATTGTCTTTCACTTCGATCACTATATTACCATCTTTCAATTTGAGGCTCACCCTTACCTCTGTAGCACTTGCATGACGGGTTACATTGGTCAGTGACTCCTGAAAGATACGGAATACAGCCGTGGAAAGATCCTGATCCAGAATGATTTCCCTTGGCTCAAAGGAAGCCCTGCCCTTAATTCCTGTCAGGTTTTCAAACTCTTCCACTTGCCATTCGATTGCGGCCGATAGACCAAAATGGTCCAGTATCGTGGGTCTCAATTCAGAACATATCCTCTTGACTGAACGGATTGTGTCATCAATCTTCTTCATGATCGATTCTGTTTGCCGGAAAAATTCACTATTTGAATTTAATTTGTTGGCTGTCATGGAGAC
Source organism: Thermodesulfovibrionia bacterium (assembly GCA_041488675.1). Lineage (GTDB taxonomy): Bacteria > Nitrospirota > Thermodesulfovibrionia > Thermodesulfovibrionales > SM23-35 > DASPRG01. The sequence continues at coordinate 3,635 of JBGPPR010000129.1, read as the reverse complement.
TTCAATTTTCAGAGCAGTTAATACCTGGCCTAACTCATCATGGATCTCGCGCGAGATATTAGCCCTCTCTTCCTCTCTTACCGATTGCAAATACGCTGAGAGTTTCCGTAACTGCTCGTAAGAATCCTTTAATTCTTTCTCTGCTTTCTTACGCTCAACTGTCATGCCGAGAATATTTGCAACGCTTTTGAGAAAGTGGCTTTCATCTTCTGTGAACGTCCGTTGTTTCGTTGTATGAATGCCGAGAACCCCAAAAGGTCTGTCCTTTCCATAGATGATAACGCTCATACCACTGACCACTCCATGGTCATGAAGAAGTGGGGGACTATCAAAACGGGTCTCGATACGCAGATCTTTGACAATTACCGGATTCTGGGAAAGCAACGTATAACCGGCCTGTGATTCAGTTCCTGCAGCCACCTCGGCATGTCCGACCAAACCTTCTCTCCAGCCTGTTCCAGCCCTTAATAATAGGGCTTTTCCATTCGGAAGAAGTTCCAGGATTTTGCAATATTCCATCTTGAGAGTTTTCGATAGGAGTGTTACAACGTTGTCCATCAAAGCTGTAATGTCGGTCCCCATCAGCGCATGTTGACCCAGTTCGGCCAGAACAGCCTGTTGTTGCATATGGGCATGCAGTTTCTCTTCTGCCCCCCGGTTCTGCGTGACATCCTGAACTGTGCCGATCATTCGGATTGCCCTGCCGGCTTCATCAAAGGTAACTTCCCCCTGCTCATGGACAACTCTAATAGTACCATCCGGCAAAACTATTCTATGGTCGATACGATAGGGGTTGTTCTCAAACAAAGCCTCATTAACAGCCTTCTTTATGAATTCTCTGTCATCGGGATGAACAGAATCCAGAAATGCATCATAGGTTGCACCAAACTGTTGAGGGGACAGACCGAAAATGCGATAAATCTCATCAGACCAGTATAATTGATTCGTTTGTATATTCCAGTCCCAATTTCCGAGATGGGCGATGCGCTGTGCTTCACTCAGACTGGCTTTGCTTTGTCGAAGAGCTTCTTCTACCCGTTTACGTTCCGCAATTTCATTTATCATGTCCTTATTGACTTTTTCTATTTCAGCAGTACGTTTCTTGACACGGTCTTCCAACTCCTCATATGATTTCCGCAAAGCCTCCTCTATCTGTTTGCGCCTGCTGATGTCTCTCAGCGTAATGAGGACTTCATCGAATCCTTCCACGAGTGATTGTGAAATGAGACAATATATGAGCGTTCCATCTGCCTTTAATATTTCCAGCTCGTATCTACCGGAGATACCCATATTGATCTCTTCCCATTTTCCCGTCATGAATTTTTTGAGGTGTTCAGGAACCAGCTCCCTAAAATGTCTTCCCTTAACCTCTTCCCGTCGGTAGCCGGTTATGATTTCCGACTGCGGATTGATATAGCTGATCGTCCCATCTTTTTTGACAGTGAAGATCATGTCCATGGTATTGTTCAAAATACTTTCCAAATAGGTTTTCGTCCGGAGAACTTCCTCTGCTGCAATCTTACGCTCGGTGATTTCTTCTTGAAGTTTTTCAGTGGCCGCTTTGAGCATGGCCGTGCGCTCTTCTACCAGTTCTTCGAGGTGGTACTGGTATTTCATCAATTCTTCCTCTGCAGAAAATCCGTGGACTGCCTCACCAATATGAAGAGATATCGATTCGATGAATTCAACCATCTTCAAAGGTACCATTCCTTCTTTTTCATCTGCAAGATGGATAGCTCCGATTACAGTGTTTTTGAAACGAATTGGAATAACAGCAAGGGATGTAAAGCCGTTCTGTAAACACATGCCCCTGAATCTGTCTCTCTTCTCCTCTGAAAGGGCACTTAAAAAATTGGTTATATTGTGGCAGCGAAAAGAACCTCCTGTGGTCATGGCCGGCAAATCTTGTGGCTCCGGCTTTCCCTGCATTACCCGGATACAGACACATTGATCTTTGTCAAGGGAAAGCCGGTTCTCAGACTCCCGGAATTCCCGGCTATAACCAACATATGACTCAAAGGGTATGTTGCCATAGTTATCTAATACCCGGATGCCCACGCAGCGACAACCACTCCACCTGCAAATCAGTTCCACAACCGAGTCAAGGTACTCCTCTCGGGTGGACTTTATGATGTATAGTTTGAGAAGGGCGTTTGCAGCATCGATAAGACTTTCAGCTTGCTCGAATGAAGCGCCGTTATTATCTAATTGCTCCATGGCTTTTTCCCCGGGATCAGAGATAATCAAAATGGTTATTTTTACGAAAGTAAAAGCCTATCAAATGCAGAACACATTCATTTTTCAGAAGTTACCCCTTTCCCTTTTTTGATTTTAACACATACTTATTGGGTTTTGATCACTGAATAACCGGTCGAAAACTTTGAATTCAAGAGGCTACATATTAATGCAGGATTTTTTGTAAGAACACCTGACCTTCTAATCCTTGAGTCCTTAGAATGAATTTTGAATCCGTGAAGGTACTCTGCAAAGCTATTGCAATTGAAGAAAATGGGTATATAATTACACTATGGAAAACATAATAAAAGTACTGCCTCACACCTTTATTCCCATTTTTGTTGCGATTGATATATTCGCAATTCTTCCTCTTTTCATTTCCCTGACAGTGGGAATCCCGGATTCACGAGAACTGATAATCAGGGACTCCATATTCACCGCCGTGATTGTGGGACTCTTATTTGTAGCACTGGGGGAAGCGATTTTCAATATCCTGGGAATAACCCCGGATGATTTCAAAATAGCCGGCGGACTTGTCCTCCTCATTTTTGCTGTCCTGGAGATCATGAGACATGAGGAAGAGAGAAGGAAACCAATAGGAAGGGTTGGTGTCGTTCCCATTGGTGTCCCCCTGATCGTTGGACCTGCCGTGCTGACCACCCTTCTGGTCCTTGTAGACCACTATGGTATTGTTCCGACAATCATATCCTTCATCCTTAATCTCTCAATCGTCTGGTTTTTTTTCAGAAATGCCGAGCGTATTATGAATTTCTTTGGTAAAGGAGGCATCATTGGAATTTCAAAGGTCATGGCTCTTCTCCTCGCATCCATAGCCGTCATGATGATACGGATGGGCATCACGAACATTGTTCAGCACAGTGCAGGACCCTGAAGGAAAACATTGTTTTTCTTTGCCTTTCTTTAATAAAGGGGGACTACAGGAAAGAGGAGGAGATATAAATGCTTATTGGACTAATGTCCGACACACATGACCATCAGGATTACACAAGGAAAGCGATTGATCTCTTCAACCTAAGAAGGGTTGAATATGTGATCCACGCAGGAGATTATACATCTCCTTTCACCCTGAAGTTATTCAAGGAACTGAACTGTAAATACGTTGGAATATTCGGCAACAATGATGGTGACAAACTTCTGCTTTTGGAGAGATCCGCCGGCAATATTTTTTATCAGCCCTATCTATTCACACTCCATAAGAGGAAGATTGTTGTTGTACACGAGCATCATCTTGTTGATGCCCTTGCTGACAGCGGGCATTTTGACCTAATCGTTTACGGGCATACACACGAACCCGTTGTAAAAAAGGTTAATAACACGCTTGTCGTAAATCCCGGCGAGGCAGGTTCATGGCTTTACGGGAAAGCAACAGTGGCGATTGC
>JBGPPR010000128.1:0-4271 GCA_041488675.1 Thermodesulfovibrionia bacterium | reverse complement strand
GGTACGGTAACCACGGCATCTGATATGGATTCACCAAGGTAGTCCTCAGCAGCCTGTTTCAGCTTTTGAAGAATCATTGCCGATATCTCCGGAGGGGAATACTGCCTGCCCCTTATCTCCACATGAGCATCACTATTCTGCGCTTCCACAATCTTGTATGGTAGACGTTTCCTTGCGTGTTCCACTTCCGGAGTATTGTATTTTCTCCCCATGAGTCTCTTTATGGAGAATACCGTGTTTTCAGGGTTTGTTATTGCCTGTCTCTTTGCTATCTGGCCGACAAGTCTTTCGCCTTTCTCAGTAAAAGCCACGACGGAAGGAGTTGTCCTGCTTCCTTCCTGGTTGGGAATAACTACGGGCTCGCCGCCCTGGACAACTGCGACAACAGAAAATGTAGTTCCGAGGTCAATTCCGACTGCCTTTCCCATCTTAAGATTCCTCCTCTATAATTTTAATGTTATTCCCCTCTTTTACTTCGGCCGGTTTCTTCGATACACCAACGAGAGGTGCCCGGATTACTTTGTCCCTGAACATGTATCCTTTCCTGAATACCTCTATAACCCTATTTTCCTCAACATCCTCTCTCTCTGCGACCGACAGGGCATGATGAATTGACGGATCAAAAGCCCTGCCTACTGCTTCAATGGGAGCAAGTCCACATTTTCCAAGTATGCGGAGCAGTTCCTTCAGGGTGTTCTCTACTCCCTGCACAATTCCCCCTGTTGCCTCATTCTTTGAATGTTCCAGGGCTGACTCAAGATTATCAATCACAGGTAACAATTCCTGGATGATCTTCTCATTGGCGTATTTTACTAATTCTTCTTTATCTTTTTGAACTCTCTTCTTATAATTTTCAAATTCAGCATAGAGTCTCAGATACTTCTCGTTCATAGCCTTGATCTCTGCCGTGAGACGTTCTTTATCATTAACAGGCATTTCTTCGAACGCCTCCGTCTCTTTCTGTTCCGCCATGTCTTCCTGTTGGGACAAATTCTCGTTGTTCTCAGAATCTCTCATATGCAGTTCTATTTTTCTACAAGCATTCTTGAGATAAATTTTGCTGTCATATCAACAATCGAGATTGCTTTGAAGTAATCCATTCTTGTGGGACCGATGATGCCGATAACACCGATTGGCTTGTCGTCTTCTTTACACGCTGAAACCACCAAACTCAGTTTCTTCATCTCATTCATTGAATTTTCAGAGCCTATGATGATCTGAACTCCGTCGGACTCTGAAAGCTTATCGAGGAGCTTTACTATCGTATGTTTATCCTCCACGGCCCTTGAAAGCTCCCTTATTTTCTGAAGGTCCGAAAAATCGGGTAGTTCGAGTACCTCCGAGAGACCGGCTATGAAAAGGTCACCATAAGAAGAAAAGAATGCCTCACGGCAGATATCGATGGCCTTCGAGATCAGGCGATCGCATAGCAGTTTTTCTCGCGACATCTCCTTGAGAATCCTCTGGCGAATCTCATCAAAAGTATATCCGGAGAATTCTGAATTAAGATAGCCGCTGATCCTGTTAAGGTCTTTCTGCGTAACATTCAAATCCATGTCTATAATTTTGTTCTTGATCAGTCCCTCATCGGTGAATATTATTGCCGCTACTTGATCGGCTCTGTGGCTAAAAAGTTCAATCCTCTTCAGGGTTGTAACGCTGGGGTCCGGCGACATTGCAACGCCAAGATAATGAGACAGCAGAGAAATGGTTTTTGTTGTCTCACTGAAAAGCATATCGAGATTTTCCCTCAAGGCGTCGAGTTTCTTAAAGAGTCCCCTGATAACCTCCTTATTTGAACAGTCACCTCTTGCACTGAGTGAATCCACATAAAATCTGTAGCCCCTGTCGGTTGGAACCCTTCCTGCCGAGGTATGGGGATGAGTCAGGAAACCCATTTCCTCAAGGTCAGCCATAATATTCCGAATGGTAGCCGCAGAGAGATTAAAGGAATATTTTTTTGCAACAGTTCGTGACCCCACAGGATCAGGGTGACTTATGTAGTTCTGGATAACAGCACAGAGGACTTTCTTGCTTCTTTCATCAAGCATACCGTAATGCCATCTTTTTAGCACTCTCAATGGTTAAGTGCTAATACTTTAACAAGTAAAGAATTGACGTGTCAAGAGTATCAAAATTCAGAACGGCAGGATTTTTGGCAATTTAATACCCTTCTTGCCTTTAAACATCCTAAGCATTTTCTTTATTTCTACATACTGTTTGATAACTCTGTTGACATCTGCCGCTGTTGTACCGCTGCCCATCGCAATTCTTCTGCGTCTGCTCCCATCGATCAGCGTGTGATTTTTCCTTTCTTTTCTTGTCATGGAGTTTATTATGGCTTCGACCTTAACCAGTTCCTTCTCATCAACTTCCATGTTCTTCATCTTGTTAAAACCTGGAATCATGCTGAGTATGTTTTCCAATGGTCCCATATTTCGAAGCTTTTTCAGATGCTCTCGCAGATCTTCAAAGGTAAAGGTCTCTTCTATAATCGCCTTCTGGAGTTTTTCAGCCTCTTTCTGGTCAAAAGATTTTTGTGCGTGTTCAATCAGACTCAAGACATCGCCCATGCCGAGTATTCGTGAGGCAATCCTGTCCGGATAGAAAGGTTCGAGCATGTCGATCTTCTCCCCAACTCCAATAAATTTTATCGGCTTCCCCGTAATCGAACGTATCGAGAGTGCTGCCCCGCCCCGCGCATCCCCATCCATCTTGGTAAGGATAATCCCGTCAATGCCGACTCGCTCATCAAAATTCTTGGCCATATTTACGGCATCCTGTCCGGTCATGGCGTCAGCCACGAGGATAATCTCTTTAGGGAAGACCTCTTCCTTTATTTTGCGTAACTCTGTCATGAGAGATTCATCGATGTGAAGCCTTCCTGCGGTGTCAAGAATAACAATGTCCCTCGCATCAAGTTTTGCCTTCCTGATTGATTCTTTACTTAAGGCAACAGGATCCCCGGACTCTTTCGATGAATAGACAGGCACATTTATCTGCGACCCCAGAGTGATAAGCTGGTCTATCGCAGCAGGTCTCTGCAGATCTGCTGCAACAAGCATGGGTCTCCTGCCTTCTTTCTTGAAGTTCATTGCAAGCTTGGCAGCGGTCGTAGTTTTTCCAGAACCATGCAGCCCAACAAGCATTATGATCGTCGGAGGGTTTGGAGACAACTGAATTCTGCTGTTTGTCTTTCCAAGAAGTTCGCAGAGTTCTTCATTGACGATTTTTACGACTTGCTGTCCGGGGGTAAGGCTTTCGAGAACTTCCTTCCCGACGGCCTTTTCTCTGATCTTTTGGACGAAATCCTTGACGACTTTGAAATTAACGTCAGCTTCGAGAAGGGCGAGTCTGATCTCTTTGAGAGCGAGTTCAACATCCTCTTCCTTCAGAAGTCCTTTTCCCTTTAACTTCTTAAAGATGGCCTCTAACTTTTGTGTGAGGGTTTCAAACATGTACGGAAATTCCTCGATTCCTTAAAGAATATAAAAAGAATAATGAATACAAAGCCTGTAAGACTATACCTTGTCTGCAGGACTAACTCTTTCAAGCTCCATGCGTCGTAAGAAGCGAATCTATTTTGGACTTTAACTGCTGCTTGGGGACAGCCCCTACGATGGAATCAAGAGGCCGTCCGTCTTTGAAAAACATGAGGGTGGGGATTCCCATGATATTATATTTACTGGCAATATCAGCATTTTCATCAGTATTGAGTTTCATGAATTTCATTCTTCCCTGGTATTCCTTTGCCAACTCTTCGACGGTAGGTGATACCATTCTGCAAGGGGCGCACCATGGAGCCCAAAAATCAATCATGATAAGCCCTTGAGCCTTGGTCACTTCGATATCCCACATGGATGCCGTAACATCAACTATACCTTCTGCCATAAGAACCTCCTTGGACCCCGCTTGCTTAGCAAGGTAACTAAATGTAATTTAGAATTATATTTTCTACAATAATCTTTGTCAATATTACCGAAAAATGTGCAGAAGGGAAACCCTTCAGTGACGGGTGGATTGTGTAACTCCCCCTTTCCCCTCAACCTAAGAGGGGGTTTATTCCTCCCCTTTCCGCACTCAGGCGGATTCCCGCCTCGGGCGGGTCGCCGAGGAGACGCCGAGGCGAAAAGATAAGGGGCCTATGGCTCGCCTATTGGCTCGGAGCCAACGGCTCATAGAGAGGCAAGGTGGGGTTATGACATACCCAGTTTTACTGAAGGATTACGCAGAAAGGAAAAATTTCTTGACATATGAAATTTGCTGAGTAT
>JBGPPR010000127.1:0-4278 GCA_041488675.1 Thermodesulfovibrionia bacterium | reverse complement strand
GCGGTATTGTCAGGGAAGAAGCAAAGAGGATAAAGGCCATTGAAAACATCCGGAAGGCGTTGGAAGACTTCGGCCTCAGTACAATCGGAGTCTTTCAATCACCTCTTCCCGGAAGGAGCGGTAACATAGAATATTTTTTGTATATGATGAAGCTTAGCAAAGAGTTAACCTAAATGTTGAAAAAGATTCTTATCTATCAATCGTCATTGCCCGACTTGATCGGGCAATCCAGAGAAGAACTGGATTCTCCGGTCAAGCCGGAGAATGACTACCCTTTGCTCTACGCTTCTGTGAAAAGGAGTTTGAGATGGAAGAACAAAAACTTCTGGGAATAGATTTTTCGACTGCATCAAAGGAATTAATCGAGGTTCTCGTTGAGGAATCGGAAGATCCGTTACTATTCACTGAGATTGCGAAGGCAAACATCAACAGGCTTGAGATACTCCGGTTACTCCTTGAGAACGCCGATACACCTGAAGAAGTCAGGAAACTGATAGGTAATACTGTGCATGTGCCTGTAGCACTTCAACCAGAGGTGCGAGAGGTCAAGAAGACACCGGAGATGCGTTCCATGACGCTTCTTCAGAAAATCCAGAGACTGAGTTTTGGTGAAAAGAGGCTCCTCGCTTTGAGAGGCGGAAGGGAAGTGCGTTCCATTCTCATGAAAGATCCCAACAGGGAGATTGTGCTCACCGTTTTAGAGAATCCGAAGATCACAGAGACAGAAATCGAGCTTATTGCAAGGTCCCGGTCTGTACCAGATGAAATCATGAGAAAAATAGTGAAAAAACGGGAGTGGATGAAGAGCTATGCGATTGTCCTTGCCGTTGTTTCAAACCCGAAGACGCCGGCCGGTAATGCCGTATCCTTACTCAGTGAACTAAAAACAAAAGACATCACGGTGCTTGCGAAGAGTAGAAATGTCTCTGAAGCGGTCCGCTCTGCCTCAAGAAGACTCCTTCAAGCGAGAAAGGGTGCCTGACACCTGTTGCAATTTTTTCCGAGATACTTTTAAATAATAATTTCTTGAAAATATTTCTGATAAAGTGAAAAGATTTCAAGGATTCAAGGGATAGGCTCGGGGCGCTGTTATGTTATTAATCTTCAAAGATCTTAAGAAAGTCTTAAGTTTCTTTCCGTCATTGCCCGGCTTGTCGAAGCGACTCTCAGCGAAGACTCGCATCGAGATCGGGCAATCCAGAGGAAAAGGACTGGATTATCCGGTCGAGTCCGATGCGGATCTCCGCGAGGAGTCGCTCCGACCGGATAATGACAACCATTGAAACAGAGTTCGCTATGAATACTCACTTCAACCCTCGAATCCTGGAATCCTTGAACCCTTAGTACTTGAGCGAAAATAGGTCAGGCATCTTGCCTGACTTAATCCGAGGCAAGATGCCTCGGCTATTTTCACACAGGATTCAGGTTTAATTTTAATGTTCATAAAACCGACAGGACCATTATGCTGAGAACCTTTAAGGTTGAGAGATTTCATGCAAGCCTGATTCCCAGGTCTACCCTATTTAAGGTACTGAGATATCTTGATAAAGGAAAAATAGAAACACCTTTCCTTCTCATTGACAGTGAAACGGTCAAAGAAAAAGTATCACTTATTGGACGCCATATTAAAAAAGCAAAAGTATTTTATGCCGTCAAGGCCAATCCTGACATAGAGATCTTAAGATTCCTGAACAGCCTCAATCTTGGCTTTGAGATATCCTCTGAAGGGGAACTGGGAATACTTTCATCCCTGGGCGTGGAACCTGAAAGGATCATATCAAGCAATCCGGTTAAATCCCTCAAATTTTTGAATCTCGCTTCTTCCTATGGAATTAATTATTTCTCTTACGATTCCGAAGACGAGATAGAAAAACTCTCACAATTTATCCCTCGCTGTAATGTCTATGTCAGGCTTTCCGTACCGAACGAAGGCAGCGAGTGGCCTCTGAGTAAGAAGTTTGGCGTGGAACTCGATAAGGCTGAAGCACTTCTCTCTGCTGCTAAAGAAAAAGGACTCAATCCGGTAGGTATTACGTTCCATGTCGGCTCCCAGTGCACAAACGTCTATAACTGGCATATAGCCCTTGATAAGGCAAAGGCTTTATGGGATAAAGCCCGGAGGAACGGAATAAAGCTAAGCCTTCTCAATATTGGCGGCGGTTATCCGATAAATTATACCAAACACGTAATCAGCATTAATGCAATAGAGAAACAGGTAAACAGCCTTATTTATGATAGATTTCCTGAAGACATTGAAATACATATTGAACCGGGCAGAGCAGTAGTAGGAGATGCCGGCATATTAGTTACAACAGTAATTGGAAAAGCCTCCAGATCGGATGAGGATTGGCTTTATATAGACGTAGGAGTTTTCAATGGTCTCATGGAGAGTGTCGGCGGCATAAAATATACATACATTGTTGAGAGCTATAAACATGCAAGGTCCAAGAAGAGATGGACCCTTGCCGGTCCGAGCTGTGACAGCTTTGATGTGATAGATAAAAATGTAGCGCTGCCGGAACCGAATGTAGGCAATCTGATTCTCATACTATCAAGTGGCGCCTATACTATATCCTATGCCTCGGAATTCAACGGCTTTTCTATACCAAAAACAATACTGATATAAAGAAAGGACAGAAAGGATGATCAGATTTTTCGAGAAAGCGCCTTATGCACCGGTAGAGTATTCCTATGACGTTGAAGAAATTCTTTACAGGGGGAAGAGTAAGTTCCAGGAAATCAGGGTTATCAGAAACCCGCATTTTGGCAGGATGCTTATCCTTGATGACGTTGTACAGCTAACCGAGAGGGACGAGTTTTTTTACCACGAAATGCTTACCCACATCGTAATGCACGCCCATCCATGTCCGAAGAAGGTTATCGTGATTGGTGGTGGTGACGGAGGAGTCGTGAGAGAGGTTCTCAAACATAAGACTGTTGACAAGGTCTATTTCGTCGAGATAGATGAAGAAGTGATCAGTGTCTCAAAGCGATTTTTCCCGGATGTTGCTTCCGGCATTGATGATCTGCGTGTGGAGATAAAGATTATGGACGGTGCAGAGTTTATAAAGAAGAGGAAAACTTCAGATATAGATGCCGTCATTATCGACTCCACGGATATTATCGGTTTTGCGAGAAGCCTTTTCACAGAAGATTTTTTTTCAGCCGTGAAACAGTGCCTCACTGAGGACGGCATGTTTGTCACACACACGGAGTCGCTTCATTTCCATAAAGACATGGTAATTGAAATACAGGAGATCCTGAAAACGGTTTTCCCTGTGGTTGATTTATACACGGCTGCCATTGCGACATATCCGGGAAATTGGTGGGCCTTTGCCGTTGCATCAAATGGCCTTTCACCAAGGGAGACAAGGCGTATCCTTGAAATAGAAACAAAGTATTACGATGAAGAGATTCATCGGCAGTCATTTATGACGAAGGGCTTATATGAGAAACTCATGCAGAGAAAACTGAAATGGTAGAAAATTGAGAAATCCCAAAATCAAAGATGACTGGTTCATTGACAAAGACAGCAGGGACAGGTGGGTATATCACAGGATAAAGAAGAACGTTTTATCCACTAAGACAAAATTTCAACGGGTCGAATTCATAGATACATACGATCTTGGACGCGTTGTTGTGCTCGACAACAAAATCCAGTCTGCCGATGTAGATGAGTTCATTTACCATGAAGCTCTTGTGCATCCGGCTATGGTTGCCCACCCCGACCCAAAGATTGTGTTGATTCTCGGCGGAGGTGAGGGAGCAACTCTCAGGGAGGTTCTCAAGCATCGGACCGTTGAAAAAGTTGTCATGGTAGACATTGATGAAGAGTTTGTTCGTCTCTGCCAAAAATACCTGAAACATTGGCACCACGGTTCCTTCAATGATAAACGTGTTGAATTAGTCTTTACCGATGCAAAGGAATACATCAAGAAAACAAGGTCTATTTTTGATATTGTCATCGCTGATATCAGTGATCCTCTTGAAAAAGGCCCGGCTCGGGATCTCTATACAAGAGAATTTTATTCGGCTGTTAAAAGCACACTCCTGACTGACGGCCTCTTTGTGACTCATGTAACAGGAGTCTTCTATACCTCAGACGATACCGGTTATGCAAGTATTTTAAAAACGCTTACTGATATTTTCCCCTTCACAGATTTTTACTATGAATATATCCCAAGCTTTAGCTCGCTGTGGGGATTTGCCGTTGCTTCACTAAAATACGGCCCTCGAAAGCTTTCTCCTGCCACGGTTGACAAGAGGTTGAAAAAGAGG
>JBGPPR010000126.1:0-4303 GCA_041488675.1 Thermodesulfovibrionia bacterium | reverse complement strand
TGGAGGTTCAAAGAGGACAAGATAGAACAAGAGGAACTGCTTGACGGCTGTTACATAATTGCCACTGATGTGCCCGTTGAGCTTATGGCCAAACAAGAGATCGTGGCATCGTATAAAAAGCTGGCGCTGGTGGAACAGGCATTCAGGAACCTCAAGAGCGTGCAGCTTGAAGTGCGCCCTGTTTATCACAAGACAGATGACCGTATCCGCTGCCATGTTTTTCTTTGCATGCTCGCCTATTATCTTCAGTGGCACATGAATCAAAGGCTAAAACCCTTGATACAGACAGACGGAAAAAACAAATATCGCCGATGGACATTCGGGAATGTTATCGAAAGGTTAAAGAGTTTATGCAGACAGATATTAAAAGTCCAAGGGGCAGCATGCAGAGTATTCAGTACCCCTGATGAAGACCAGCGAAAAATCCTCGACTTGCTCAAGATAAAATTGTAGCCATATCGTGGAAATCTGAAATTGCCCTCAAATCCATGATGGATAAGGAGTTCTTTATAGGTTTAAAGAAGAAAATGCGTTATGGATACCTCTTGTAAATCCTTTCAAAAAGGTTCCAGTCTACAACTCGGAGAGCAGACAGGTATGTCTGAACAATAACTTTCCACTAATATTTTATGCTTTACCGTGAATTGCTGGCTTTTCTCAATCCCCCTTGCAAAAAAGATAGTTTTGTGTTAGTCTTTCCTTTCTGAAGGTATTGCGAAAAACTCGGTTAATAGCCGCTCTCCAATAGGTTGGCAGTCAGAAACAGGAGAATAAGGGCAAAAGGAACAGGAGGATAAAGGGAAAATATGGTAGCAACAATCAAGGAACTTCTCGAGGCTGGGGTACACTTCGGTCATCAGGTGAAGAGATGGCATCCCAAGATGAAGAAGTACATCTTTGGCGAGAAAAACGGTATTTACATCATTGACCTCCAGAAGACACTCAAGGGACTTGAAGATGCCTATAATTTCATGAAAGAAGTGTCCTCAACGGGAGCTCCGATACTTTTCGTCGGTACAAAGAAACAGTCGCAGGACGCCATTCAGGAAGAATCAATCCGTGTAGGAGGGTTCTATATCAATCAACGTTGGCTGGGGGGAATGCTCACAAATTTCTTCACGATAAGGAAAAGCATTGAAAGATTAAAAAAAATTGAGACCATGAAAGCAGATGGAACCTTTGAACTCCTTCCTAAGAAAGAGGTTGCTTCCTTGGAGAAAGAAAGGGCGCAGTTAGAAAAGAACCTATCAGGTATCAAAGACATGCCGGGTATTCCGGGGGCTGTTTTCATCGTTGACCCGAAGAAAGAAAGGATAGCCATAGCTGAAGCAAGGAAACTTGCGGTGCCGATCGTCGCAATCGTTGACACAAACTGTGATCCCGATGAGGTCGATTATGTGATTCCTGGTAATGATGATGCTATAAGGGCCATCAAACTAATAACGACTAAGATGGCGGATGCTGTTCTTGAAGGTAGAGAGGTCTTGTCTAAGAAAACAGTGGAAGAGGCAGAGAAGGCAGAGGTTGAGGAAAAGATACAGCAGGAAGAAGCCGGGATACAAGAATGACAACAATCTCGTCAGAAATGATAAGAGATCTAAGGGAAAAGACAGGTGCCGGAATGCTAGATTGTAAAAAGGCACTTACAGAGAGTGATGGAGACTTTGAAGAAGCGGTAAGACTGCTTAGACAGAAGGGCCTTGCAACGGCAGCAAAGAAAGCCGGGAGGATTGCTTCAGAGGGCAGTATTGGCGCATACGTACACATGGGAAAAATTGGAGCGATGGCCGAAGTTAACTGCGAAACAGACTTTGTCGCTAGGACTGACGCTTTCAAAGAACTCGTCAAAGATATAGCCATGCATGTAGCCGCAGCACATCCCTTATACCTATCGATAGAAGATGTTCCTCAGAATATTCTCGAACAGGAAAAGGAAATATATCGTGCACAGATTGCGGGTAAACCACCCCAAGTAGTAGAAAAGATTCTGGAAGGAAAAATCGAGAAATTTTATACAGAGAACTGTCTTCTTCAGCAGATTTTCATCAAAGATCCGGAACAAAAAAAGAGAATTAACGACCTTATCGCTGAGAGTATTGCACGAGTAGGAGAGAATGTCATTGTCAGGAGGTTCGTCAGGTTTCAACTGGGAGAGACTGTTAAAGAATGAATTAGGATATGAAGGGCCTGAAATATAAAAGGATTCTGCTGAAAATCAGTGGCGAAGCCATGATGGGAGATAAAGGCTATGGAATCGATTCATACACGGCTGATTTTATTGCACAGGAGATAAAGGGAGCTGTTGCAGAAGGGGTTCAGATTGCAGTAGTGGTAGGGGGAGGTAATATTTTCAGAGGTGTAGAGGCAAGTATACAGGGGATGGAGAGGACATCAGCAGATTATATGGGTATGCTCGCGACCGTCATTAACGCGCTCGCTCTTCAAAACTCCCTTGAAAAGAAGGGCATTCCGACAAGAGTTCAGTCAGCAATCGAAATGAAGGAACTTGCAGAGCCGTATATAAGACGAAAGGCGATAAGACATCTTGAAAAGGGGAGAACAGTGATCTTTGCTGCAGGCACTGGCAACCCTTACTTTACAACGGATACCGCAGCCGCCCTGAGGGCAATGGAGATCGGTGCCGATGCGATACTTAAGGCAACAAAGGTAGACGGTATATATTCTTCTGATCCTGTAAAAGACCACCGAGCGAAAAAATATGAGACCGTGACTTACATTGATGTTTTAAGGAGGGGTCTCAGTGTGATGGATTCAGCTGCGATATCGCTTTGTATGGACAACGATCTGCCTATCATCGTCTTTAATCTCCGGGGCAAAGGCAATATTAAGAAAATTATTGAGGGGAAAAAGATCGGAACTCTTGTGAAGGGAAATAATGGAGCAAGAGTTAAAAAGAAAAACCAATGAGCGGATGACCAGTGCCATTGAAGCCCTGAAGAAGGAATTTGCCTCCGTCAGGACTGGAAGGGCTTCACTCGCCCTCCTTGATGGGATTGTGGTTAATTACTACGGCGTTTCAACGCCACTTCAGCAACTTGCGAGCCTGAGCATACCTGAGAGTCGCCTAATTGCAATACAACCTTGGGATCCGAAAATCATTCCTGATCTTGAAAAGGCTGTCCTGAAATCAGACCTTGGTATCACGCCTGTAAATGACGGCAGAATGATAAGAATACAGATTCCGCCCCTTACAGAGGAGAGAAGAAGGCAGCTCGTAAAGATTGTAAAGAAAAAGGCAGAAGAGACAAAGGTCGCGGTACGGAATATCAGGAGAGACTCAATTGAGGAGCTTAAGAAACTTGAGAAAGACAAACATCTTAGTGAGGATGATGTAAAAAGATCTCAGGATGAGATACAGAAGATTACGGACTCCCATATTTCGAAAGTGGATGAAGTTCTAAACTTTAAAGAAAAAGAAATAATGGAAGTTTAGGATAACAAAAGGGAAGAAGATGGCCAAAAAAGAAGTCAAGAAGAGAGTCAGTAGGAAACCTTCAGGGAAGACCACAAAGAAGACTCCTCAGAAAACAAAAATAAGAGAAGAAAAGAAGAAAAAACCAGTTAAGGTCAAAGTCCCCAGGGAGGTTAAAGCGGCAAAAAAAATTGCTAAAAAAGTAAGGGTGCCAAAGAAGATTCAGGCAGCTAAAAAGATTCAGATTACAAAAAGCGTCAAAGAAGCAAAAGCAGTAAAACCACCGAAAAAGGTTGTCATCCCAACAAAAGTTAAGACTCAAAAACAAGCAACAACAGTCCTTATGGCTGAAGAACAGAGGAGGATTGCGCTTAGAAACGCCCTCATCAGGAAGAGAGAAGAGATCGTAAAAGAAGCTAAATCAGAGATATCCAAGTATATCAGAGGAGAGACTAGACAACTTGTAGATACAGCCCTGGATAACGGGGATTGGTCTGTTGTTGACTTATCAGAGGATATCAGCCTCAGGCAGTTGAGCACTCACAGGGAGACACTTCTGAAGATAGATGAAGCCCTCAGGAAAATCGATGAGGGAACATATGGCAAATGCGAGGATTGCGGCGAGGATATAAGTGTGGAGAGACTTAAAGTTCTTCCTTTTGCAATCTATTGTGTTGATTGTCAGGGGAGGAGAGAACAACTTCAAGTGTTAGAAAGAGAGGGAAGGGCAATAGATTAACCCTCTAAGCACTGAAGTCCTGAAAGCTAAGGTGCAACATGCTTCAGAACTTCAGAGTTCATATCTGCCATAAACCTCTGCAAGAATTTCTTTAGCCCCTCTGGAGAGAAGATCTTCGGCCAGTCGTGTGC
>JBGPPR010000125.1:0-4315 GCA_041488675.1 Thermodesulfovibrionia bacterium | reverse complement strand
CCCTGATGGGGGTATGTGATAGAAATACCTTTGAGGGTGAAGCTGCAATCGCACTCGAAACCCTTGCAGTTCCCGGTATAGTTGACGATTATCCCGTTGACATAAAATTAAAAGATCCTCTTGAGATTGATTTTTCGCAGACAGTTTTGAAGATAATGGGGGATTTAGGCACAGGAGTCAGTAAAGGCATAATTTCATCGAAATTCCATAATACAATGGTTACAGTCATTCTACGGGTTGTCCAGAGATTATCTCAGGTGCATTCTATGAAGGATGTTGTTCTCTGTGGAGGAGTATTTCAGAACCTGTACCTCCTAAAAAGAGCGATGTCCGGCCTTGCATCGATGGGAATGGCGGTGCATATCCATGATAAGGTGCCGACGAATGACGCTGGCATATCTCTTGGTCAGGCGTATATAATTAGGGAAAGAATAAAGGAAGCGACATGAAAGACAAAAAGATACTGACAAGAATAAAAGACTTAAGGGATTCTATTGGCAGACCAGTTAGGCTTATGGAGGTATGTGGTACACACACGGTTGCTATATTCAAGCAGGGCATCAGGGATGTTATCCCGAAGGAAATCAGCCTCCTCAGTGGACCCGGCTGCCCTGTGTGCGTCACAGCAATTAAGGACGTGGATGTCGCTATAGCAATTGCGAAGATGAACGGGAACATCCTCTCCACGTTTGGTGATATGATGAGGGTGCCGGGGAGTAAACAATCCTTCTTTCAGGCGCAGGCAGAAGGCGCAAGCATAAGAATCGTCTATTCCCCGATGGATGCTTTAAAATTTGCGCTGGAAAATAAAGACAGGAAAGTTATATTCTTTGCAACAGGTTTTGAAACAACATCACCCTCGATCGCCGGGACGCTCTATGAAGCAGAAAAGGCCGGGGCTCAAAATTTTTATATATACTCTACGCACAAGTTAGTACCCCCTGCCCTTAAGGCCCTGCTTGATTCCGGCGAAGTCAGGATCGATGGACTTATACTGCCTGGACATGTATGTACCATCACAGGATGCACGCCATATGAATTTTTAGCATCCGACTATGGAGTACCTTCAGTAATAACAGGCTTTGAAGGAGAGGACATACTTCGGGGAATCATGATGCTCCTCGAACAGATTGCGGCCAACAGGCCTTCTACAGAGATTCAGTACGTGCGTGCAGTAACGAAGGAAGGAAATAAGAAAGCCCTCTCCATCTTGAATGAATACTTTGAGTCATGTGATGCAAACTGGAGGGGAATCGGTGTGATCCCCCAGAGTGGCCTGAGATTGAAGAAGAAATATAGCCGTTGGGATGCCACTAAACAATTCGTTATTGAGGTTCCGGAGGCCCAGGAGCCGAAAGCTTGCCAGTGTGGATTAGTCCTCAGAGGAATAAAGATACCAACAGATTGCCCACTTTTCGGAAGAACCTGCACGCCTGAAAGGCCTGTCGGAGCCTGCATGGTTAGTTCCGAAGGAAGCTGTGCCGCATACTATAAATATGGAAAACTCGCTTCAGGATTCAAGAAATAATCATATTATAGAGAGGACAGGTACAAATGGATAGAATTCTCCTTGGCCATGGCAGCGGCGGAACCATGATGCATAAATTAATCAAAGAGCACTTCGCTCCCAGATTTGAGATGAAATCTTTGAATGATTCTGCAGTGGTGGAGGGCGTAAACCACGGAAAAATTGCCTTAACAACAGATTCTTATGTTGTCTCTCCTATCTTTTTCCCCGGGGGTAATATCGGCGAACTTTCCGTTTATGGCACTGTGAATGACCTTTCGATGGTCGGGGCAATACCTCTCTATATCATGGTCGGTTTTATTCTTGAGGAAGGTTTCCCCATTGACGATTTAAAGAAGATTCTCTCTTCTATGGCGGCGGCCGCTGAAAAAGCAGGTGTGAAGATCGTTGCCGGAGACACTAAGGTAGTAAACAAAGGTAAGGGAGATGGAATATTTATCAATACCTCCGGAATTGGGATAATTGGAAAAGAGACTGATATATCCCCTTTAAGAATAAGACCCGGAGATAAGGTTATTGTCAGCGGTCCTATAGGGAATCACGGAATCTCGATCATTGGAGAAAGAAATGGCCTGACCTTTGAGCCGCCCATATTGAGCGATACAGCGCCTTTAAACACGCTGGTGAGGGACATGCTGAATGCGACAGAAAAGATACATGCCATGAGAGACCCTACCAGGGGAGGTCTTGCGACGACACTTAAAGAATTTGCAACGGATTCTGGATACTGTATCGTTATTGAAGAAGACTTGATACCTGTGCCTCCGGGGGTAAGAGGTGCATGTCAACTTCTCGGCCTTGACCCGCTCTATGTGGCCAATGAGGGAATCCTCGTCGCTATATCTAGTCCCGATGTTGTCGACTCTCTCATCGAGGTCATGAGAAAACATCCGCTGGGCAAAGAAACTAAACTGATTGGAGAAGTGCAGGAGGCGCCATCCGGCATGGTTCTTCTGAAGACATCCATAGGTGGTACCAGAATCGTTGAAATGCTTTCAGGAGACCAGTTGCCGAGAATTTGCTAAAGGATTCGATCGCCTCAAACGCAATTTAAGAACATTAATTGAGGTCATTGCGAGGAGGTCATTATAACCGACGAAGCAATCTCGAACAGATAAGATTGCCACGCCCTTTGGGCTCGCAATGACGGAGTAATTGGAGGATTAAATGTTACTTGGCGTTAATGTCGATCATGTCGCAACGTTAAGACAGACAAGAAAGGGCATTGAGCCTGACCCTGTCATGGCTGCTACTTTGGCTATCCTCGGTGGCGCTGATGGGATCACCGTGCATCTCAGAGAAGACAGACGCCATATCCAGGACAGGGATCTGAAGATGTTGAGAGAGTTTGTTCCCGTGGAATTAAATCTCGAAATGGCAGCAACAAAGGAAATGATGGGTATTGCCTCTCAGTTAAAACCTGACCTGGTTACGCTTGTCCCTGAAAAAAGGCAGGAACTTACGACTGAAGGCGGACTCGATGTAAAGTCACAGAGGAAAGGAATCAGTGAGGCGGTTAAAAAATTACACGATAAGGACATCCCGGTTAGTTTATTTATAAATCCTGATTTTGAAGATATCAGTGTGTCAAAGCAAATAAAAGCAGATATGGTAGAAATACATACCGGAATGTATGCGAATACAAGAGGTAAAAGACAACACGAAGAATTGATACGAGTCATGAATGCTGTGAGATATACCCTCGATATCGGTCTTACCGTAAACGCTGGACATGGGCTCAATTATTTCAATGTTCAGAAAATAGCCTCTTTATATGGAATACGCGGACTTTACATAGGACATAGTATCATCTCCCGGGCAGTGCTTGTTGGGGCAGAAAGAGCTGTCAGAGAGATGAAGGAGTTGATAATCGAGGCTGGTACGACAAGCAAATAGTTTATTAACAACAAATAGTCGTGGATTTGGCAGCCACGGAAAAGTACACCAGGGTGCATCTGATAGCCCCGCTGACCTTAACTTGCTGGCCAAAAATAGTAATGTATAAGTATGAGATCATTATTTACTGGAGCAATGAAGATCAGGCTTTTATAGCAGAGGTTCCTGAACTTCCAGGGTGCATGGCACATGGAGATACCCCGGAAGATGCCTTGAGAAGTGCCCAGGAAGCCATCCAATTATGGATTGATACAGCTAAGGAGTTTGGAGACCCCATACCAAAACCAAAAGGGACAAGATTGATATTTGCCTAAATATTGGTCTCGCCAGTCATAATCTTATTACTATTTCTTTAATTAATATCGCTATTTCAAAATACTCTTTAAACAAGGAGATTAAATCAAATGATAGGAACAGATGAAGGAAAAAGAAAAGAATTGCTGAAATTTCTTAATCAAAAAGTATTCGACCCCATTCTGCGGGCTTTACCTGAAGATTATAAAAGTGAAGATCTCAAAGGAAAGCTTAGTAATGTGAAAAGACGTACCGAAAGCGAGAAACACCTATTTCATGAATTTCAAACCGCAGAAGAGGTTAAAAAAAATTATCTTGCTGACCTGGACTTTAGAACAGCTAAAAAGATAGATCACGAATTAGATGAACTCAAATTGCCGTCTTTGACGAAAGTAAAAGAAGAATTTCTTGGATTATGCGAAAAGTTGAGAGTATAGTGAGGATCCCTCTGCGTCAGATAGCCCTTATGTTTTAACAATCGAGCATTAGGAATAAATCTATCTCAGGGTAAATATGGTTATCATATTCATGTGTTCTCCGGCATGTCTCTATGTCCGGGAATAGGTGATACTGTCCTTTTGAAATTCTTCAATAATT
>JBGPPR010000124.1:0-4348 GCA_041488675.1 Thermodesulfovibrionia bacterium | reverse complement strand
TATCACCCGGATGTATGGGGATACCGGAACCGTCTTTGCCTGATCAAAGGTTGCATGAGATAAAAGATGTTGACCTTGCTATCGTGCCAGGCGTAGGTTTTGATCGTTTCGGCAATCGTCTCGGATATGGAGCCGGTTATTATGATATTCTCCTTTCTGAGGTAAAGAAAAAATTTCCTTTTATTGCTTTATCATATGAAGAACAACTTATTGATGCAATTCCGTCTGAAAGACACGACATGAAAGTAGATATCATTGTGACTGATGATCAGGTAATAAAGGTTTCAAAAGCCTGAGACTGCCGGATATTCCACCTTTTTTTGACAAGAATTCGCATAAGTGCTAAAATTTCGAACACAAATGGGTAAGCCGTAATGGATCTCAAGAAGATAGAAAAAGGTGTCAGGCTCATCCTTGAAGGTATCGGTGAAGATTTGGAGAGGCCCGGGATTAAGGATACCCCGCAGCGAGTTGCCAGGATGTACGAAGAGATCTTCGCCGGTCTTAAAACCCCCTCGGAAGAGATACTCAATTATATTGAGGGAGAGAGCCATGACGAGATGGTTCTCCTGAAAGATATCCCTTTTTATTCCGTTTGTGAGCATCACCTGCTGCCATTCGTAGGAAAGGCGCATGTTGCTTATATTCCCTCGGGCGGGAAAATTGTCGGACTGAGTGAACTCGTAAAAGCCGTCGAAATTCTTGCGAAGAGACCCCAGGTGCAAGAGCGTCTGACTACACAGCTTGCCGACCTGATAATGGAGAGGCTGAAACCGAAAGGGGCTATGGTTATCATTGACGCAGAACATCTCTGCATGAGCATGCGAGGAGTAAAGAAACCGGGATCAAGAACGGTAACATCTGCAGTAAGGGGAATATTCAGAACAAAACAATCAACAAGGGAAGAACTATTACAACTTATTAAAAATAAATGGTGAACAACGGGGAGGAACTATGGCAGCGACACTTATAAAAGGCTCTGAGATTTCAAAACAGATACGGGAAGAATTAAAGCAGGAAGTATCTCAACTGAAGGAAAAACACAACCTTGTCCCTGGATTGGCTACGATCCTTGTCGGTGAAGACGAGGCGTCAAAAGTTTATGTTGGACAGAAGGAAAAAGCATGCAAGGAATTGGGTATTTATTCTGAAAGGATTAATCTTCCCGGGAATATAACTGAGGCGGACCTCTTAACTCTCATTGAAAATCTGAATAAGACCAATAAAATTCACGGTATACTCGTACAGCTACCACTTCCAAAACACATCAATGAAACCAATGTTCTCTATGCCATTGATCCAAAGAAAGATGTGGACGGCTTTCATCCTGTAAATGTCGGAAAACTGATGCTTGGCGAGCCTGATTTCATCCCTTGCACTCCTCACGGCATACAGCAACTTTTAATCCGGTCAGGTATTGAGACAAACGGCGCCGAAGCTGTGGTCGTCGGCAGGAGCAATATCGTCGGTAAGCCAATCGCTAATATGCTGCTTCAGAAGAAGAAAGGTGGAAATGCCACTGTAACGGTCTGTCATACAGGCACAAAGGATATTGCCGCTCATACCAGGAGGGCAGACATACTGATCGTCGCTGCCGGAAAGCCAAAAACGATAACGGCGGATATGGTCAAGGAGGGAGTGGTAGTAATTGACGTTGGTGTCAACAGACTGCCTGCCGGCTTGGTAGGCGACGTTGACTTTGAAGCTGTCAAGGAAAAGGCTAAAGCGATAACACCCGTTCCCGGGGGTGTTGGTCCGATGACAATTGCAATGCTTATGTACAATACAGTTCAGGCAGCAAAGATGCAGACAGGGATTCAATAGAGAGGATTAAAATTCTTATAGCTTGATCGAATACATCTATATATGAACTGTGCAGCTCCATTTCTGACTGTTTTCTTCCTCCATAAGATTGTGGAGTATAATACATAAAGGACGGTTACTTCTTTTTTGAAGAAGACGTTCCTAAGACTATCCGGAGGATAGGATGAGCCCCAAGATTGTAGCGCCCTGTCAAGCAGCCTGCCCCATTCAGACTGACGCGCGTGGTTATATTTCTGCAATTGAAAAGGGTGACGTTGAAACAGCGATAAGAATTAACCGTCAGGTAAATCCCCTTCCCGCAATTTGTGGCAGAATCTGTCCGAGACCGTGCGAGAGCGTATGCAGGCGTGGCCAAGTCGACGAACCGATTGCAATCGCGATGCTGAAGCGTTTTGCAGCAGATCATACGAAAGGACTTCGTCTTGTCGAGAAACCGGAGAAACTCTATGCTGAGAGGGTCGCTGTTATAGGGAGCGGTCCGGCCGGTCTTGCTGCCGCCCATGACCTTGCCTTGCTTGGCTATGGTGTTACAATTTTCGATGGTAATTACAGACTTGGCGGTATGCTTACCGAAGGCATTCCTGAATACCGGCTTCCAAAAGAAGTCGTTATGGAAGAGATCGAAATTATTCTATCTCTTGGTGTTGGAGTCAGGACCGGGATGTACCTCGGGCGTGATTTTTCAATTGAAGAGCTGCTCAAAGATTATCAGGGTATAGTCCTGGCCGTTGGCAGTCAGAAAAGTCTGTTCCCCAGGTGCAGGGGGATTGAATTGTCCCGAATCTATGCTGCAGTTGATTTTCTCAAACAAGTTTGCAGAGGACAACGACCACGTTTAGGTGAACATGTTGCAGTTATAGGCGCTGGGCATACAGCACTCGATGCCGCCCGCACCTGCCTCCGCCTTGGGGCACGCAACGTCACTATCATTTATCGCAGAACAGCAGAAGAGATGCCGACTGAACGGGTTGAACGCGAAGAGGCGGAAGAGGAAGGAGTGAAGATACGGTATCTTACCGCTCCCATTGAGTTTATAGGGAACGAAAATGGAGATGTTAAAAAGGTACGATGTACCGAAATGGAACTTGGTGATCTCGATGAGTCGGGACGCCCTGCTCCCCGTCCCATTGAGAACTCTGAATTTGAAATCAATGCAGATACAGTGATCTCGGCAATAGGCTATATACCTGAGGAAGATGCACTGAAGCCTACCGGAATATCCACGAGAGATCATAACAGGGTAATAGTTGATAAGACACATGCTACGAATTTGAAGAATGTTTTTGCATGCGGGGACGTGGTGAGTGGACCATCGAGCTTAATTGAAGCAATTGCTTCAGGGAAAAAAACCGCCAAATCCGTCCATTGCTGCTTCCGCAATATTGTTGAAGAAGAATCTGAAATATATTACGGTTCCGGGATGCTTAATGAGAATATGGTTAAACTCATTCCTAAAGAAAATAGGCAGAAGATGCCTATTCTTCCAGTCGAAAAACGGATAATCAGTTTTGACGAAGTGGAACTTGGCTACAACTGGGACCAGGCAGTGAAGGAAGCCCAGCGCTGCTTAAAATGCGGCACCAGTGAACTCGTCAAGAAATTACGTAGCCATTACCATTCTGAGCAAAAGAAATAATTGAATTGCCCTCCAAAATACGTGTCTCATCTACCTCAACCATTCCACTGTACCGGCAGGTGATGTCGATTTGAGGCTGTCCGGAAGAAGACAATAGCGATACATCACTGCTTGCCAATGACAATTACTATGCGTATGTACGACGCTGTGCGGGAACCAAAATGTCAGCCGGGACAAAGTAGAGTTATGAAAAAAAGGTGTGTTATAATTAATTTATATAAATAATATAAATACTTTCACATTCGAGCGAAGGAATTAGACATGTCATCACCGGTTCTTCAATTCAGGCCTGATATTTCACAACCTCTCGTACAAGAGGTAATGGACAGGTCAGGTCAAAACCTGCTTGCCTGTTACCAGTGCCGGCGCTGTGCAGCAGGTTGTCCAGTAGGGGAAGAGACAGGGGTCACTCCCGACCGCCTGATTAGGATGATCATATTCGGTGAAAAGGAGGAAGCCCTGAACAATCTTCTTGTTTGGAAGTGTGTCGCCTGTTACACCTGCGGTACACGTTGCCCGAACAACATACAGACTGCAAGGATTAATGAAACACTTAAGCAGATGTCCAAGGAAGCCCATATCGAACCACTTTTACCAAAAGTTTCTACATTTCATGATGCATTTTTAAGATCGGCTTCTCACTTCGGCCGCTTCAACGAGCTTGAGTTTATCGGATTGTATGAGATCCAGAACGCAAAAAGAGAGTTAAGGCACGGCGGGGGATGGAAGGCTGTCGCTGCTGAAATGAAAAACCAGGCAAAACTGGGAATCTCGATGATGAAGAAGAAGCGGGTACATTTCCGCCTGTATAAAATTAGGAGACTCTCTGAAATTAAACGGCTCTATAAGAAGGCCAGGGATAAGGCTGGGGGCTGAGACTATGCAAAT
>JBGPPR010000123.1:0-4420 GCA_041488675.1 Thermodesulfovibrionia bacterium | reverse complement strand
TTGTCGACTTTTGAAATATAACCAGCAGGTATACCCTCTGGAAATAAGGAATCGAGTCCGGATGTTATTACCGCAGTACCTATCTTTACCACTTCTTCTTGAGGGATATATTTTAATTGACACTTTCTGAGCCCCGTGCCAGAGAGAATTCCCTCTCTTCTGCTTTCCTGAAGCCTCACGGCAGCCGAGAAATTCAAATCTGTAAGGAGCAGCAGGGATGAGGACGTAGTGGAAACTGCTACAATCTTTCCCACAAGACCATTCGGAGTAACAGCAGACATATCTTTTGTAACACCGTCGACGTACCCTTTGTCAAGAATGAATGTATTTGACCACTGGTCGGTACCTCTTGAGATAACATGGGCGGCTGTAACATATCTCTGTTCTCTCTCCTTTAGCGATAGGAGATCCCTTAATCTCCTGTTTTCAACCAGAGTCTCCTGATACTTCTGCAGTTCTTCAAGAAATCTGCTGAGTTCAGCTTTTAATCTTGTGTTTTCCTCTTCCCTGATGAACATCCTTTTAAAGGGGGAGGTAGCTGCATCTCTTATAGAATTCACGACGATATGGAGACTAGTCAGTGCATCATTCAGGAATCTCAACGGCATGAGGTGTTCCTTTTTGCTCTGATAAGTCATCAAACCAAGGGAAAGGATAATAAAGAGAAAAAGCAGGAGCTTTTTTTTTGGCATTACTAATTGATTGCTACTCGTCTCAGCAAATCTAAATCGTCGAGCATGCTTCCTACTCCCCGAACAACAGCCGTAAGGGGATCATCTGCAACCGTGACAGGAAGCCCCGTTTTTTCTCTTATGAGTGCATCGAGTCCTCTGAGAAGGGCACCGCCACCAGCAAGTACAATTCCTCTGTCAACGATGTCTGCAGCGAGCTCAGGAGGAGTGTTTTCAAGGATGACTTTTATTGTATCGAGTATGATATTCACAGGTTCTATAAGAGCCTCACGAATTTCTTCTTCTGTAATTGTCAGGGTTTTTGGGATGCCTGAAATGAGGTCCCTCCCTTTTATCTCCATGGTCACTTGGTCAGTCTTTTTAACAGCCTGATGTACGTCTGTTCTTTCATGCAGACTGGGTGTAAACTCGATGACGTCTCCGTCTCCCGCAGGCCTGTATTGCCCACTCAGAATGAGCTCATTGTCTTTTGCATAAGCGGAGCCTATTTCAATCTTTATCTGTTCTGCCGTCCTATCCCCTATCATAAGGTTATATCTGCGTTTGATATAGGCGATAAGAGCTTCATCCATCTTATCGCCTCCCACCCTGACGGCTTTACTGTACACGACTCCGTCGAGGGAAATAACAGCGATGTCAGTTGTTCCACCCCCTATGTCAACAATCATATTGCCTGACGGCTCACCCACGGGGAGCCCGACTCCTATGGCAGCCGCCATAGGTTCTCCAACCAGGTAAACCTCTCTTGCCCCAGATGCATGGGCAGCATCTTTCACGGCCCTCTGCTCGACTTGCGTGATACTGGAAGGTACTCCAATGATTACCCTCGGCGAAACAAAACTCCTCCTGTTATGAACCTGTTTTATAAAGTACTTGAGCATCTCCTCTGTTGCATCAAAGTCGGCTATGACACCGTCCTTCAAGGGTTTTATGGCGATGATGTCCGCAGGCGTCTTTCCCAGCATCTTTTTCGCTTCAGCCCCCACGGCTATCAGTTTCTTATTGTCTCTTCGTATCACCACAACCGAAGGTTCGTCGCATACAATGCCTTTGCCCTTGACAAATACGAGCGTGTTCGCTGTTCCGAGGTCGACGGCAAGGTCATTCGAAAACCATCCGAGAATCTTATGAAGCATTCAACCTCCCTGTTAATGTCTCTGTGTCAGTGGTTGTTGCCACTACCCTTGTTTTTGCGATCTCATCGCCGAGGCGCATTCCGTCTTTACTTCCCAACAGGATAATAAACTCAAGGACCGTGGCGCTTACTATGAATACCCATCCAAACCAAGGTATCTTATAAAGAAGGTATCCAATTCCGAAAATACTATTTCTGAGTATCGAATCTCTGAACGAACAGGGCTTATCAGCATCTGCTGAGACAACCCTGAGCCCAATGATCTTTTTCCCAAAGCTTCTTCCATCAAAAAGGCCATCACCAATTAAAAGGTAAGCGAGGCCTGCGAAGAAACCAGCCCTAGGAATTACCTCTGCAGCGGCAGCAATTATGATAAAGTCAAGGGTTTTGGCGATTGCCCTGAGGAGCAAACTTGCCCTTTTTACATCCCCAGACATTCAAAATACTAACAAAAGATTCCCAAATTTTCAAGGTCACCCTAGTTTTTGGGGTTACACAGTTTCTTGAGTTTGGTCAGTTTTTTGTGTTATAACCCGAAAGACTCTATGAACTCAAGAAACCCGATAGACTCGGCAGACTGAAAATGGAAATTGTTCTTGCAACAAGGAATGAAAAGAAGATTGAGGAAATAAAGCGAGTCATTGGGGATATGCCGGTCTCGATTCTGACAATTGATGCTTTTCCAGAATGCCCTGAGGTCGAAGAAGAAGGAGTTACATTTCAGGAGAATGCTGTAAGAAAGGCCACGACTGTCGCACAATGTACCGGGAAGCCCTCCTTAGCAGATGACTCAGGGCTTGAGGTGAATACCCTGAGCAATGCTCCGGGCGTATTATCTTCAAGATACGCCGGTGAAGGCGCGACCGATGGAAAGAATATAGAAAAATTGCTGCATGAAATGCGCTCGATTGTTGACGAAGAAAGAAATGCGCGGTTTGTTTGTTGTCTGGCCTTGGCGTTTCCAGATGGAAGGGTAGAAATATTTTCCGGGCAGGTTGAGGGGAGGATCGGTAGAGAACCAAAGGGTTCCCATGGTTTCGGTTACGACCCGCTGTTTTATCCTGAAGGGCATAACAAGACGTTTGCCGAGATGCCTGCTGATGATAAAGACACCTTGAGCCATAGAGGAAAAGCCCTGAGGGCGTTTCAGAAATATCTAAGGAGAGGCTATTTTATATAATTTTAAATTAAAAACTATAAATTAAAACGCCTATGTACGGTGATAAATAAATTTTATCTATCTATCAGAAATATGAATTTGACCTCAAGGCAACATACTGATTATACTTCCCTGTTTTTAACGCTGGTTACTTTCATTAAATTCTTTAATTCTTTGTAGTTTTTCGCACCCTGCTTTTGGGTGCTATCCTTATTTTTAATTTTAACTAAAAATCCTTATAAGGGGGAAGACATGAGACTTGTTTTTCTTGGTGCTCCAGGAGCTGGGAAGGGAACTCAGGCAAAAAAACTCGTTGATAAGTATAAGATTCCTCAGATTTCAACAGGGGATATCTTAAGGGCAGCCGTCGCAGCGGGCACTTCGCTCGGAAAAGAGGCTAAATCCTATATGGATAAGGGTGAGCTTGTGCCTGACAGTGTTGTTATTGGATTAGTCAAGGAAAGGATTGCTCAGGATGACTGCAAAAAAGGATATATCCTTGATGGTTTTCCAAGAAATACTGCACAGGCTGAAACCCTCGACAAAGTACTCTCTGACATGAAAGCCCCTCTGGGGGCTGCTGTGGATGTTGATGTTGATAAGGACATCCTCATGAAAAGGTTGACAGGAAGGAGGACATGCAAGAAGTGCCAGCAGATGTACAACGTACATTTTTCTCCTCCAAAGAAAGAGGGCGCATGTGACAAGTGTGGTAGTGAACTCTTTCAAAGAGATGATGATAAGGAGGAAACAATCAAGAGAAGGCTTGATGTATATGACGCCCAGACATTACCCCTTATTGAATATTACAAGAAAAAGGGGATACTGAAATCAGTCAAGGGCACAGGCAGCATAGACGAGATATTTAACAAGATTTGTAGTGTTTTGGAAGGTAAATAAGCATTTGCTTATAACAAAAGTAAAAGGAGGATAAGACATGGAAATGATTGGTCATGGTGGCAAAGAAATTGTAGAAAAAGTAATGTCGAAAGATGCAGCTATCAAGAGAGTAGCTGAACTCAAGGCTGCAAAAGTAAAAACGTTAGATGTCCGTTTGCAGTTGGCTACAGAAATAATCGATATCGCTTACGGATTCTTCTCACCCCTTGAAGGGTTCATGACAAAGGCTGACGTTCAGTCTGTTTGCGACAATATGCTACTTGCAGATGGAAAAACTGTATGGAGCATCCCTATTGTCTATGATATCTCGAGTGAGGATCTCGAAAAATCCGGTATCAAGCAGTATGATGAAGTCCTTCTCACCTACACCGGGAATCCTTTTGCCATCTTTGATATCACGGATATCTTCACCTTGGACAAAAAAGAAGTGGCAATGAAGGTCTATGGAACCACAGAAGACAAACATCCCGGGGTCAAGAGAACGTATAAGTACCAGGACAAATTCCTGGGCGGGAAAATCACCCTCATGAATCC
>JBGPPR010000122.1:0-4449 GCA_041488675.1 Thermodesulfovibrionia bacterium | reverse complement strand
CGGAGGTCTTACTCCTGCCGGAGGTGCTGGAGCCGGCGGTGTCGGAACGGGTGGTGTTTGAGCCGGTGGCATTGGCTGAGCCGGAAGTATCCCTTTAGTCTCAGGGGGTCTTGTTACAACCGGTGGCGCCTCAACCTCCCCTTCGTCTTCATCCTCATCAGCCTGTGCAATCATAATGGTCCTTTTGGATGTAAGGTCTGATCTTTGCCCGGCCGACAGTGCTGAACTGATTGCTGGAATAAGACCGACAAAAGAGATTATGACTAAAAGGAAAAGGAGATCCTGTAACCTCCTATGCATGCGGTTTTTCATTTCTTGTTTAAGATAATGTATTTCCATACCTATGTCAATTGTCAACAGAACTGAAGGCTTGAGATATTGGTTATCCCGTGACATAATTAATACATTTTTATAGTTTATACCGGAAATAGGTCAGGCATCTTGCCTGACATCCGATGCGAGATGCCCTTTGTCATTCTTATATTCACTTGAAAGCCAAAGGGCTCATGAAAGTTTGAAGGGAAATACATTTGACTGAGAGAGGAAGAAGTAGTGGAACT
Source organism: Thermodesulfovibrionia bacterium (assembly GCA_041488675.1). Lineage (GTDB taxonomy): Bacteria > Nitrospirota > Thermodesulfovibrionia > Thermodesulfovibrionales > SM23-35 > DASPRG01. The sequence continues at coordinate 3,889 of JBGPPR010000122.1, read as the reverse complement.
CTATCGGCTTACGATTTCAGAAGTTAGAGACCTTCTTGACAGAAAAGAAATATCCGTCGAAGACCTGGTCGAATCTATCTATGGGCGAATAAATGCTGTCGAGGATAAAGTAAGGGCATTCGCTACGATGACGGAAGAGACGGCAATGCAAATGGCCCATGAAGTCCAGGAGAAGATGAAGCAGGAGGAACAGAAAACGCGGTTCCTCCTTGGTGTCCCTCTCGCCATCAAGGACAACATTTGCACAAAAGGTACCCTGACAACCTGCTCTTCGAAAATACTCTCCAATTTCATACCGCCTTACGAGAGCACTGTCACATCCAGACTGATCGAACAGGGATATATCCTCATCGGGAAGACGAACATGGATGAATTTGCCATGGGATCATCAACAGAAAATTCAGGTTTCCACGTAACGCAGAACCCCTGGGATCCGGAGAGGATTCCGGGGGGCTCAAGCGGTGGTTCTGCAGCAGCAGTCGCCGCTGATGAATGTATTGCTGCCCTGGGTTCTGACACAGGAGGGTCCATACGACAGCCGGCTGGTTTCTGCGGCGTTGTTGGGTTAAAGCCCACCTATGGCCGGGTATCGCGGTTTGGCCTTGTTGCCTTTGCATCATCTCTCGATCAGATAGGGACTCTCACAAAAAATGTGAAAGATACTGCGCTATTGATGAACGCCATCTCAGGTCATGATCCCCTGGACTCCACGTCAGCGCCTCTCCCTGTGCCTGATTTTACAGCAGCCCTTGGCCAGGACATCAAAGGAATAAAATTAGGTGTGCCGAAGGAATACTTTATTGAAGGGATAGAAAAAGAAGTGGAGGCATCAGTCAGAGATGCGATCAGGAAACTCGAAGACCTCGGTGCAATCCCTGTAGAGATATCTTTACCTCATACCGATTATGCTATCGCAACATATTACATCCTTGCTACTTCAGAGGCTTCCTCCAACCTTGCACGCTATGACGGAGTGAAATACGGCTTCAGGGCAGAGGGAAAGGATTTGATGGATGTATACAGGAATACGAGGGCGCAGGGATTTGGCGCAGAGGTCAAGAGAAGAATCATGCTCGGCACCTACGCCCTTTCCTCCGGTTACTATGAGGCTTATTACAGGAAAGCCCAGCAGGCAAGGACTCTGATAAAACAGGATTTCGAGAGGGCTTTTCAGGAAGTGGACGCCATTGTAACACCCACATCTCCCACTATTGCATTTAAGGTGGGCGAAAAAAGCGCAGATCCTCTCCAGATGTATCTGTCGGACATATTCACGATTTCCGTAAATCTTGCCGGTGTTCCTGGAATTTCCATACCGTGCGGTTTTGCAAGAGATAATCTACCCATTGGTCTTCAATTGATAGGGAAACATTTTGATGAGGAATCTCTCTTGAAGGTTGCATATGCTTATGAACAAGCAACGGAATGGCATAAGAGGAGACCGAACCTGTGAAATACGAAGCGGTAATCGGTCTCGAAGTTCATGCCCAGATGCTTACAGAGACAAAGATATTCTGTCGTTGTTCCACAAAATTCGGCTCAGAGCCGAATACCCAGACATGTCCTGTATGCATCGGAATGCCCGGAGTGCTGCCTGTCTTAAATAAAAAGGCACTTGAATTTACCATCAAGACCGGACTTGCAATGAACTGCGCAATTTCTTCTTACAGCAGGTTTGCGAGAAAAAATTACTTCTATCCTGATCTTCCAAAGGGATACCAGATAAGCCAGTATGAACTTCCTATCTGTGAGCAGGGACATGTTGAGATTGTTGTTGATGGTGAAGTGAAGAAGATTGGTATTACCAGAATCCATATGGAAGAAGATGCAGGAAAAAACATCCATGAGTCTGCTCCGCCTAAGGCTGGCGGAAGCAATTACAGCTTTGTTGATTTGAACAGGGCAGGTGTTCCGCTCATGGAAATAGTCTCAGAGCCTGATATCACAAGACCTGGAGAAGCTGTCGAGTACATGAAAAAACTGAGGGCAATCCTCCGGTACCTCGGCGTCTGTGATGGCAATATGGAGCAGGGCTCTCTCAGGTGCGATGCTAATGTATCAGTAAGACCTGTTGGACAGGAGGGGTTCGGAGTTAAGGCAGAGATTAAGAACCTGAATTCCTTCAAGTTTGTTGAGAAGGCCCTCGAATACGAAATAGAGCGGCAGATAAAGATCCTGAAGGAAGGCGGGAAAATCATACAGGAGACACGGCTCTGGAATGCAGAGAGAGGGATGACAGAATCCATGCGGACTAAAGAGGAGGCTCATGATTACCGCTATTTCCCTGAACCGGACCTTGTCCCCATCATGACAGACCGGCAATGGATTGATGAAATCAAAAAGTCCCTGCCCGAACTTCCTGATGCAAAGAGAGAACGGTTTGTCTCTGAACACAGGCTTCCTGAGTATGATGCCGACCTGATGACATCAGAAAAGTCTCTTGCTGATTGGTTTGAGGAAGCGGTTCACCTTGGAGGACAACCGAAGGCCGTCTCGAACTGGATTATGACTGACCTAATGAGACTATTAAATACAGAAAATAAATCCATCGAAGAGTCCCCTATAAAACCAAAGCAACTCGTTGACATGTTAAGACTTATAGAAAACGGTACAATCAGCGGTAAGATAGCAAAGACAGTCTTTGAAGAAATGTATAAGACCGGAAGGGATCCAGAATCCATCGTAAAAGAAAAGGGACTTGTGCAGATAAGTGATGCAGGTGAAATAGAAAAGATTGTCGATGATGTCATTGTAAAGAATCCAAAAGAAGTTGCACGGTATAGATCGGGCGAAGAGAAACTCCTCGGATTCTTCGTAGGTCATGTCATGAAACTCACCAAAGGCAAAGCAAATCCTCAGTTGGTCAATGAGTTATTGAAGAAGAAGCTCCAAGCTTGATTTTATATCTATCTTTTCATTAATCTTTAATAACACCCGTGATGCGTAGTAAATATCTCGCTTTTTATGATAAAAAATGTCATTGCGAGTGAAGTTGCGAGGCAAAGCCGAAGCAAACCGGAGCGAGATTTCTCACTGCGTTCGGAACAAGCTCCGCAATCTCGCCTTTCACAAAGAGATTGCGCGGTCGAAACGACCTCGCAATGACAGGTAAAGTAGTTGTTTGTTGTTGTGTTCGGTGGATTGAGAAACTTTTTATCCTGACTTGTCACGGATCACTCATTACGCATTACGATAGATGGAGAGATGTCCGAGAGGCTGAAGGAGCACGACTGGAAATCGTGTGTGGGGTCTTAAAAACCTCACCGAGGGTTCAAATCCCTCTCTCTCCGCCACTGATAAACAGTGAACAGTTATCAGTGAATAGCAGTTAGTTTAAGAATCTTATTGTGGAATAAATTGTTATGAGCCTTTGGCTCACAAAGGGACATGAAAATACGAAAAAATACGAACACCCGCCCCTTATTCCCTCCCCTTAATTTAAGGGGAGGATGAGAGAGGGAACGGGTGAGGGGTATTTTCGGAACAAATACTAATTATTGATCACCATTTGCGCAGTCAGGGAAGGGCACTATGCAGCAGATTGGTGTGAACTCCGTGAGGTCCGGAAGGAAGCAGCGGTAAGCATTTTGTCTGTGTGACGTAGCAGGTCTTTTCCTGGCTGCCAAAAAGACAGTGAGCAGTTTCCAGTGATCAGTTTTCAGAAATTATTTTAACTCTTAACTTATAACTATTAACGCTTAACTTATACTAATAAGTTCATAAGTAATGTCTCATGATAGTCATTCCCGCTTGTCGGGAATCTTTCTGAAAGAAGAAAGATTCTGGACAAGCCAGAATGACATTTTGGGGACACAATAACGTTAATTATTGATCACCATTTGCGCAGTCAGGGAAGGGCACTATGCAGCAGATTGGTGTGAACTCCGTG
>JBGPPR010000121.1:0-4473 GCA_041488675.1 Thermodesulfovibrionia bacterium | reverse complement strand
GTCTGCAATGGATGTCAATTCTCCAAAATACCGGTCAAAATCATTCTCAGCCGCAACAAAACGGTCATACAAGTCATTGTCCTTCGTGATGAGAAATTTCTTCTCGTATTGTACCTGCGACAGTAAAGTGTCTGTGAGCTTCTTATTGTAATTTAACATGCGATTGTCGATATTGAGGATTGAATCAGTTGCATTTTCTAATTTCTGCAACTGCACAGCGACATAAATGCTAACGATAATTATCAACAGGAAGATCGCAAGATAACCGGCAACCAATTTAGAAAATATGGTAAATTTCATTTTGCAAAAAACTTACATCTCAAAGTTATTACAATGAGGGTATTTATACGAAGGTTCAGCTCTTAGTCACATATATATAATAACTACAAGCTGTCAATCAAAATGGCCATGTCACTGCTTACTCTTCATAAAAATCAATAGATAGGTTTAAGCCCCTCTGTGAGAAAATTCTTATTCAGGTGTATGAATTTATTCTTGAGGACATTTATTTCTTTGTCTCTCTGCCATTTGTCAATTACCCGCGTTACTGTTTCTCTTGTCATACCTGTCATCTCCGCCATTTCCTGATGTGTAAGTTTGATATTCAATGTTACCCCTTCAGACGTCTTCTCGCCATACTTGTCAGAGAGCATGAGGAATAGTATTTTAACCCTGTGAGCGGCATTCTTATGATTGAGCATCTGAATCTTTTCCCAGGACTCACGGTGCCGAGAACATAATATCAGCAGTAAATTGTTCAGCACCTTTTTCTGAGTTTCAAGTAAGGAATAGAAATCCTTTCTTGAGACGATTGCCGCAACGGAATTTTCTGTTGCTATAACTGTAGCGGGAGATGTTTTACCATCAATTAATGACATTTCTCCAAAGGAGTCGCCTGATTGGTGAAGGGCGAGGAGTATCTCTTTCCCGTCTTCTGTCGTCTGAATTACCTTCACCTTCCCGTCTAAAATGATATACATATACTCACTTGTGTCTTCTTCCTGGAGGATGATTTCGTTCTTCCGAAACCGTTTTACGATTAACTTGTCACTGGCGAGGAGCAGTTCTTCGTCTGATAAGGAAGAAAACAGTTGAATCTTTCTCAATGATTCAATCTCGTGTTTCCCCATTATTTTAAAGCCTCCTGAAATACTCCTTCAAATGCTTCAACAACTTCCGGGTCATAGATAGAGCCTGACCCTGCTTTAATTTCCGATAGTGCTTCATCTGCGGCAATCGCCTTTCTGTAAGGTTTCTCTGTTATCATTGCGCAATAGGAATCCACGACAGAGAGAACTCTTGAAATAAGGGGGATATCTTTCCCCTTTAATCCTTCCGGGTAGCCTTTCCCGTCATACCGTTCATGATGGTGTAAAATTGCTTTCTTAATATCTTCTGAAAATTCAAAGGTTCGCAGCAATCCAATTGTGCTATATGGATGAGTCTTGAGTGCCTGAATTTCAGATGGCTGAAGGGTTTTCTTCTCTAATATGCTTTCATGGATGAGCACAAGCCCTAGGTCATAGGTCATGGAGACATACAATGCCTTCTTTTTTTCCTCTTCATCCGTCCCGAGCTTATCCATAATCCTCAATACCAGGTCCGGGAAAATACTTTTCTTCTTGTGATAGCTCCTCACAGCATCCAGAAGATTCTCAAAAGAAGTAAGGATTTGATTTATGTCCTCTTCTCTGTAGTCTCCTGAGTGAAGTTTCTCAAGAAAATATGAGATTCTCTCGCTAAAGACCGAGGCTATATAGAGGTCCCTTTTTGTGAAAGGGTCTGCACTTCTTTTATTGTTGAGGTTTAATACTCCGACCACCTTGTTTTGTATTTTCAAAGGTAATGAAAGGAGAGATTTTGTATTGTACTGAGAAATATTCCTTCTCTTAAAGAGAGGTGAATTTTCTATATCCTCTATGAGGAGAGGGCTTCCCTCAACGGCCACATAGCCTGCTATTTGGTCCCCAATCTTAACCCTTGTCCCTTTCACTATTTCATCGCTCAGTCCCCGTGCGCTTTTTATTGTGAGCTCACCCGTAAGCTCATTGCCGAGCATTAAAGAACATGTATTCAAGTCCATTAATTCCGATATGAACTCTACGAACATATCCATCGTGATGCCGATAGCTGCTTCTAACTTTTCCTTTGCACTCTTCGGAATGATCAGAGAAATGAGGAAAGTGTTATCTATATTTTTTGCGTCAAAACCCCATCCATGAGTCTCAGCAACCTTTTTAGCAAGGTACAGCTTTATTTTTTCATCGGACTGCTCTGCATGGAAGATGTATTTTGGATCAAAGAAGAACGACAAAACTTCTTCCGGTATCCTCTTCGAAGCAGTTAAGTCAATTTTTATCACATCGTCTTCTTTGACGTTTATTTGTATGGTATTTCCACTGTCAAGGTAGTATGACAAGCCTTCTATGAGGTTAATGAATAGTTGAATAACCCTTATTTTGTCCCCCACAATGCTGAACGTGCCTTTCCCGATATCTATTTTAAGCCGCAGATTCTTTTTTGCGAGTATGGAATTGAGACCCTTTGCTTCAGTGATCTCCCTGAGTATACTCTCGAGATTAATCAAGGATTTTTTGAGGACCATCGCTTCATTTTCGAGTCTGAGAAAATCAAGGAGGTTATTCACAATGGAGGTTAATCCTGTGGTTTCTGTCAGGATAATATCATAGAACTCTTTCTGTTTATTCCGTTTGAGCTTCTCCGACTGTTGCAGGTAATAGATAGCTCCCTTGATAGAATTGAGAGGAGAACGGAGTTCGTGCGAAATTCGGGTGATAAACTCTGTCTTATCTACATCGGTTTCTATAAGTTTTCTGTTTATTTCTTCAAGTTCTGTAGCCTTGATCCGCAGTTGATTCATGAGAAAGGCATTTTCAAGAGCGATAGCCGCCTGATCGGCAATAACCTTCAAAAGGTTAAATTCATCCTCTCTGAAGGGCATGCCATCCTTCTTGTCATTGATATTAATTACACCGAGCATCTTATCTCTGCTTATGAGCGGGCATGAAATAAAGGATTTGGTCTTGTAACGGTCTCTCTTTTTCCGGTTAAATCTTTCGTCTTCGTCGATGTCTTCGACGAGAACAGGAGTGCGATCCATGGCAACAATGCCGGCGATCCCCTCGCCTAATTTGATCCTGTATGTCTCAATAAATCGCATGTCAAAACCCCTTGAAGCGAGAATGTATAATTCGTCCCTTTCATTCAACAACATCAGGGAGCCCTTTTCAGCATTGGTGTAATCGATCGCGCGATCAAGCAAGAAATTTGCTAAAGCGTTTGCATCGTTCGTTGCTGTTATAAGGTGAGAGACCTCCTGGAGGATTAAAAATTTTTTCTCAAGAAGCAGAGGATCTATCAAACTATTCTCCATACTTTTTAGTTCAGGAATTATGATCGGTATTATAACTATTCCTGAATCAAAAATTAAGTATTAAATTGCCTTTATGAAAGCAAGGTGGATATAGTTAATAAGACGGCGATAAGTAAAGCTACATTGATGTCATTCCCGCCCTATGGGTCGGACCCCACGGGTCATAGACTTGTCGGGTCGCCTCGGGCGACTCGCCGAGGAGAGAATCTTTCTGAAAAACCGGAAGGATTGCGGATCCCGAATGCTTTCGGGACAATGACAGAAAGTGATAATAATGTCGCCTTACTAATGACCTTATTATAATAGTCGTCGTGCGTCATGCTCCGGTTATCGTTTTGTGCTTGCCAAAATAGCGAAAGAAGGAGATAATGGAACTTTGACGGACTTAGTTCTCAAAACTATGAGGTCGAACCCCTTTTTTGTTATCCATGAGCATCATGCGAAAAAGCTCCATTTTGATCTTAGGCTTGCCATGGAAGGTGTATTGAAGTCCTGGGCTATTCCAAAAGGACCCTCCATGAACCCTAAGGAGAAACGGCTTGCTATTATGGTTGAAGACCATCCTCTGGAGTATGGAAGCTTTGAAGGAGTCATACCTGAGGGTATGTATGGCGCCGGAACAGTTGCGATATGGGATGAAGGGAGATTCAAGATAAAAGAGGGGAGCCTCGAAATGGGAAGCCTGACACTCATTTTATCCGGCAGCGAACTCAAAGGTGCATTTGCCCTTATAAAAATGTCTCGTAGAGATAAAGAGTGGCTCTTTATAAAGAAGGCAGATGAATATGCCGACTATGCATTTGAATTGAAGACGGTACTCAAAAAAGCTTGAGCAATAATGTTAATGCTTGCATATGTTGACAAAAAATCCTCTAAACACCTATATTTCGGTATTATATGTCGAGAAGGTGCACTTCACATATCTGTAAGAAACCAAGCCCTGGCGTTAAAGAAGAAGAGCGAATCTCGGACTTCTTGGGAGGAGGAGAGTAACCCGCAGTGCCTCTCCTGAGTGTAAAGGACCTCAATATTTCTTTCAGGTCAGCACGTGGTTCGATTAAGATTGTCAATGATCTCAG
>JBGPPR010000120.1:0-4477 GCA_041488675.1 Thermodesulfovibrionia bacterium | reverse complement strand
GGCGGGGTATCTTTAGGTAAATTTTATTAATTTAAAATCCCCCCTCGCCCCCCTTTTCCAAAGTGGGGGGAGGAAACCCCACAGCAGAGACTGTGGGGTATTAAAAAGAAGTAATCAAAAGAATTCCTCGATGCTCTGCATCGGGGTTAATTTTTTCCTTATTCTGTCATTCCGACTTGTTCGGAATCCTTCATTTCGACCCCTGCCAATGCTAAATACAAAGAAAGATTCCAGACAAGCTGGAATAACAATCTTCGATACCTCGCAGCTCTGCTGCGGGGTTATTCATTAACCGATTCCCTTTTCTTTGCATTTTTTGACGGGATCCTTCCGGTAATCTCTTTTTCCGCTTTTTTAGCTTTACCCTTCTTTGTTTTCTTTTTTGCGGCGGGTTTGCGCTTTGCATGACCGGCAGCTATCTTGGTTTTCTTCCTTGAGGGTCTTGATTCAGAGAGATCATGTCCCACAAAGGCGACTTGTTCTTCCAGGTCAATACCAAAGACCGAGGGAATGTCCGCATCCTCTATGATCCGCCCGCTTTTCCTGGAGGCCTTTTCAAGCAGCTTTCCGGCCCTGTCCGCTACTGTTTGTTTTATGAGCTCGCCTATCTCGGTATCCCTCAGTCTGAAAAACAATCTCGGATCTTCATCAAGTCTCGCACCGACTCCGTAAAGTGTAGCAGCCACATGTTTGCACATGCCGGCCCAGTCAGGACATGAGCAGCTGAATTTGATCTCGCGCGGGACAGGAAACATGCCTGTATCTCTGGAGGTGAATATCTCGCCTAACGCCTTCGGGAATTTCCCGGCCAACAGTTCCTGGAAAGACTCCAGGGTGTTTTCACAAGCTGCTTTGATATTTTTCCAGATTTCTTTTTTAAGAGTCTGTATTTTTATGCAAACGGAATATGGTTCCGATATAGAACCCTGCACCAGTGCATTCACCAGTCCCGGTTCTATTTGTAGGTCCAATACAGCGCCATGCCGGACATAATTCCTTCCTCTTCCTATGCGGTTGCTGTAATCGGCATATCGCTCAAGATTCTGATTCCATGCCTTGCCCCACCATGTGCGGGCTATAGCGCTGCCTTCGATTACCACAGGCTTCATATTCGGGTTCTTTTTGCAAAGCTCTTTTAGTTTCCTGGCGGCCCTTGCCTTTTTTTCGGCCACGGTCACATGTTCCGGAAATCCCCAATATCTCATAACCTCTCCTTTGCTTTTTTAGTAATAGTTCACCCCCACCCTAACCCTCCCCCGTCAAGGGGGAGGGAACTTATTAGATCTGCTGATAAATATTCCCCCTCCACTGGCGGGAGGGGGTTAGGGGGAGGGGGTGCTGAACTATTACCTTTTTTATTCATAGCGACTTTGCTCCAATTGTCGCAATCTTGAAATTGCCCCTCTTTGGAAACCAGGGGTTAGGGGAGATTCTATGAATGGCAGAACCATTTGTTCTTAAAATCCCCCTCCACCCCCCTTTGCCGGAGGGGGAGTACCTAGTTTTTTGATGTTCCAGAAAATAAGACATTATATCGTAAGGGTGAAAAGCTCCATCAGCTCCCTGTTGTCCATTTCGGTTATCAAGGCCTCGCCGCTGCTTTGAATAATATCCTGCGACAGTTTTGATTTCTCTTCGAGCATCATGTCTAGCTTCTCTTCGATGGTGCCCCTGGTTATGAATTTGTGGACAACAACATTCTTTTTCTGGCCGATCCTGAAGGCCCTGTCCGTGGCCTGATTCTCTACTGCCGGGTTCCACCACCTGTCGAAGTGGATGACATGGTTCGCCTCGGTAAGATTCAGACCGACTCCGCCAGCCTTTAATGACAGCACCATAAACGGAAAATACTGACTTCCCTGGAATTGTTCGATAATGTCCTTCCTCTTTCCGACAGGAGTGCCGCCGTGCAGCAAAAGCCCCTTTGTCCCGAATATGCCGTCCAGGAATGCCTTCAGCGGTTCGGTCATCTCCCTGAACTGGGTGAAAACCAGCGCCTTCTCCCTCTTGTCATGTATTGTTTCACATATCTCCCTGAGCCTTGCAAATTTTCCGCTGTCATCTTCCTCATATCCGCCTGTGCCAAGGTACTGGTCCGGATGGTTGCAGAGCTGTTTGAATTTCATCAGGGACGAGAGTATGAGGCCCTTGCGCCGTATACCCTCAACGTTCTCTACCATGTCCTTTAATTCCCGCACCATCTCTTTATAAAGGACTATCTGCTTCTTGCTCAATGGTGCATATGTCTTCATCTCGATCTTCTCAGGCAGGTCCGATATGACTGCTTTGTCTGTTTTCAGCCTCCTCAGTATATAGGGACTGATGACCTTTCTCAAACGCGCATAACCGTCGGGGTCATGTTTCAGTCTCTTTGCGAATTCCGTGAACTCCTTTGGACTGCCAAGCAGACCGGGATTAATAAAGTCGAACAATGACCATAGGTCCGAAAGCCTGTTTTCAATGGGCGTACCTGTCATGGCTATCCTGTTTCCCGCATTAAACCTCTTGACGGCTCTCGTCTGCTTTGTGCCGGGGTTCTTTATGGCCTGTGCTTCGTCAAGAATGATATATTCCCATTCATAATCCTGAAGCCATTCGTATTTCTGGACAAGGGAATATGTCGTAATTACGAGGTCCATTCCATCAAGCGCTTCTTTGTCTTTCGGTGCAACTTTCTTGTCAGGATGTGCCTCAGGATGGGCCACAAAGAATTCGATGTCAGGCGTGAACCTCCTGATCTCCTGTGACCAGTTGGAGATAAGCGACGCCGGTATCACCAGAAGACTTGCCCGTTTCTGATTCCTGGATTTCAGGATATTCAACAGCGCGAGTATCTGGACGGTCTTGCCGAGCCCCATATCGTCTGCCAGGCAGATACCGAATTGGAGTGAATCAAGGAAACAGAGCCAGTTCACCCCTTTCTTTTGATAGGGCCTGAGTTCGGCCTTGAATGTCTTGCCCGGTTCTGCCGAAACAATCAGTTCAGGATGCCGCAGCTTCCGGATGACCGATTCGAGCCATTTGCCGTTTGAGACATCAACGCCTTCGCCTTCAGCAGGCAGACCAAGCATCGATTTTGGATTCAACTGCATCCGCAGGGCGTCTCTCAGACTGAAGTGCCCTTCTCTTATCATCTTCCGGGCTTTTTCATATGCGGCTAAGGTCTGCTTTAACCTCTCAGGGTCAACGGCTATCCATTTGTTCTTGATAAAGGCAAGACCCTCCGACGATTGAATAAGCCGTCGGGCCTCTTCTTCGGAGATTAACGTGTCACCGAGAAGCAGCCGGGCATCAAAACTCAAAAGGGCATCCATGCTGAGATAAGACGGCTGTGTATCACCAACACTGATATGAAGCTTAAGACCCGATGCATCGCCCTTCCACCAGTTCGGAATCCTGCAGAGGATTCCCGACCTCTCATAAACCGGTATTTCCTTAAGAAAGGTAAATGCCTCCTTTGCCGACCAGGCAAGCGGGTGAAACAACTCCCCGGTTTCAATGAGACCGGCAATCAAAGGGCTCTCCTTCGCGGCGAGATTGACTGTCGAAAGGAATTCCAGAAGCTTTTCACTCTCACTCCCGAATTCCTCTAATGCATATTTCAGGGGGAGGTGTTTTGATGCACCCTGTTTATTCAGGCCGGTTGAATAGGTTGCAAGGAATGCGAATGGATAATCTTCCTTTTTACTCTCGACAAGGTGAAAAAATACCCGGCCCACCAAGTGCACATCGGGACTATATGTTTTGATGAATTCTTCTACCGTCCCGTTATAAGCCTTGATCTCCCGCTGGAACGTGGTGTTGAGCCTTTGCCAGAGACCCTCCAGCAGTTCACCGCTCAGATATTCCGAACCTGTCATTAAAGGGGCGTTCTCCAGAAATCTGCTGACTTCAGGCCCTTCGTTGACCTTTACTTTATGACGGATGACATCAAGGTCCGGCGTGAGTCTCAACTTATTCACGAACAGTCCGGCGAATTCCCTCAAGTAATCGAGAGAAGGGGACAAAGGGATTGTCCTGTCACAGAACCCTAAAAACAGAAAGGCTGTTTCAGAATCCGAGGCAAACCGCCTGTATATTTCCTGCTGCAACAAGTGCCGGCTTTTGCCTATTTGCTCCCCGGCATCTGTCCATTCCATCTGAATGGAGCCGTTCGGCATGACAACTGCATTTAATTCCTGATACATAAACCCGCCTTTGAGATCAGATTTTTTATTATACCTTAACCGGGACAAACCCGAACCAAATAAGAAAAATATTTCTCAGGCACAAAGGAGCAGGTACCTTTTGGTGAGGAGTTTTTCTTTCCGATTCTATATCTGAACCTGGGGAAAGCTTATCTTGCAGCAAGCAAAAACAAAGAAGCGTATGCTTCCTTTCAAAAAGGAATTGAGATAGAGATGGAAAACAGAGACCTCCTTTTTGAATTGAAAAAACTCGGGATACGGAGGCAGTCTCCCTTTTCCTTACTCAAAAG
>JBGPPR010000119.1:0-4480 GCA_041488675.1 Thermodesulfovibrionia bacterium | reverse complement strand
TAGAGAGATTTTTTTATTTATCCACTCCCTTGAGGGGAGGGGACTGTGGGGAGGGTGTTGAAAATATTTTTTCCCTCAATCACCCTCTCCCTAACCCTCCCCCCTCAAGGGGGAGGGAACTATCAAGTAACCCTTGGAAGAACATAGGGCGTTATAATCCATTAAACCGAAAGCCTAAATCTCATGTCCTTTTCAACTCCTCTGCATTAATAGGTAAACGTCGGATGCGTTTGCCTGTAGCTGCAAATACAGCATTGGCCACAGCGGGTGCAATTGGAGGCACACCCGGCTCTCCCACACCGCCAAGCGCCTCTTGACTTGGCATGATATAAACTTCCACTTTAGGCATATCTTTCATGCGCACCATCTGGTAATCGTGAAAATTGCTCTGTTCGACTTTGCCGTCTTTGAACGTAATCGCTCCGAAAAGGGCAGCAGTAAGACCGAAGACAATGCCGGACTCCATCTGCGCCTTAATAATTTCTGGATTTACTACCTTGCCACAGTCTATGGCACACACAACTTTATGAACGCGCACTTCTCCAGCCGGATTCACGGAGACCTCCGCCACCTGGGCAATAAAGCTTCCGAAGGACTCATGCACAGCAATGCCACGTGCGTGACCTTCTGGTAAGCTGGTACTCCAGCCTGCTTTCTGTGCAGCGAGTTCCAAAACACCTTTATGCCTGGGGTGCTTTGAAAGCAGCTTACGACGGAATTCATATGGGTCTTTGCCGGCAGCGTGCGCCACTTCGTCAATGAAGCTCTCGACTACAAAGGCGGTGTGAGAATGGCCGACAGAACGCCACCACTGCACTGGTACCCCGATTTTCGGGCTATGCAAGTCAACAAGGATGTTAGGTATTTCGTAGGGAATATCTTTTGCCCCTTCAACAGACGTTTCATCTACGTTATGCATTACGAGCATTTGCTCAAAAGGCGTGCCGCTTATGATCGACTGTCCGACAATTGTATGTTGCCAGGCAATCAGGTCTCCTTTCTCATCTAACCCGGCAATGATTCGGTCGTACCACATCGGCCGGTAGTAACCGCCTTTGATATCGTCCTCACGAGTCCAGATCACCTTGACAGGTTTCTTCACGGTTTTTGCAACATCTACTGCCTCAGCAACAAAGTCAGAGTGAGGATTTGCCCGCCTGCCGAACCCGCCTCCCAAATAAGTAGTATGAATTTTGACCTGCTCGGGCTTGAGCCCTGCAATGCGTGCGGCTGTGTTCCGATCAGCAGTCTGAGACTGTGTGCCTGTCCAGATTTCACAACTATCGGCGCGCAGGTCAACCAGACAGTTCAAGGTTTCCATGGGCGCATGGGCGAGATAAGGAACTTCATATTCGGCACTGATTTGTTTGGAAGCCTCCTTGAATACTTGTTCAGGATCACCTGCTTTCTTTGCAACAGTTCCAGGGGTTTTGGCGAGGTTACCATACTGTTCGCGCATTCCCCCGGTAGAGAGCGTAGCCAAAGGCCCTTCATCCCAGACAATCTCCAGGGCGTCCCGTCCGTTCTTTGCCGACCAGAAGTCATCAGCTATTACAGCCACACCAGAATCAACCTGAACCACATCTTTGACACCGGGCACTGCTTTCGCCTTTTCGGAGTTAAAACTTTTTACCTTTCCGGCGAATACCGGTGGCCGGGCAATTAAGGCGGTAAGCATGCCTGAAACCCTGGCGTCAATGCCAAAGATAGCTGTACCGTTGACCTTTTCAGGAGTATCAAGGCGTTTTATTGACTTTCCAATGAGCTTAAAGTCCTTCGGCTGTTTCAAAGGAACATCTTGCGGCGGCTCCATTTGGGCAGCTTTCCCGGCTACCTTACCGTAGGAAACACGCCGTTTAGTGGCGTTGTGGATAACGAACCCCTTCTCTGCGCGGCAGGTTGCAGGATCGACCTTCCATATTTCCGCCGCTGCTTTCACAAGCATCACCCGGGCAGTGGCTCCTGCCTTCCGCAGCCTATCCCATTCACTGCGGACGCTGGTACTGCCGCCTGTTCCCTGCATATTCCCCCACTGGGTATGATTGTATGCCGGATCAACCGGTGCCGGCTCAACATGAATCTTTGACCATTCAACCTCAAGTTCCTCAGCAACAAGCATTGGAAGTGAGGTGTAGACCCCCTGCCCCATTTCCGATTTATTAACGATGATGGTTATGGAATTGTCAGTGCCTATGCGGATAAAAGCATTCGGCACAAAAGGCACTGATTTTGTAGTCGCATCACTTGAGATTTCACTCAGAGACAATCCGAGTACCAGTCCTCCCCCTATCAGAGCACCGGTCCTGAGAAAGTCACGGCGGCTTATGTTAATGATCTCGCTCATTGTTTCACTCCTTTGGCCATCATACTCGCTGCCTGATGGATAGCACTGCGAATCCGCTGATATGTGCCGCAGCGACAGATATTGCCTGTCATTGCATTATCAATATCCGCATCACTCGGCCTGGGATTGTTTTTTAGGAGAACTATTGCCTCCATGACTTGCCCTGGTTGGCAGTATCCGCATTGAGGCACATCCTCGGCAAGCCATGCCTTTTTCACGGGATGATTGTCAGGTATGCCTTCGATGGTGGTAATCTCTTTCCCTTGTGCCTCTCCAACAGGGACCTGACATGACCTCCTGGCTTTGCCGTCAATGTGGACTGTACAAGCCCCGCATAAACTCATACCACATCCATATTTTGTTCCCGTCAGTAATAAATGGTCCCGTATCACCCATAGTAAGGGTACGTCGGGGCTGACATCGACTTCATACTTTTTCTTATTCACATCAAGAGTAATCATGCCTATCTCCTATGAAGTACAAATTCTTCTATTTTTGATAAAACCTGATAACGCGTTTCTGCCACCTTTAACCTGTTCCATGTCACATATATATTAGATGCTGAAATTCAGCATACCATACAACAACCCGTCGATTAACATTCATGACTTTCCGAAAGGACATGCCGGGTAGCGACATTCCTTGCAGTTGAGACATAATCCTCCGTGACCGAGTTCTGCAAGTTCCCTTCTTCCAATGTATTCACCCGCGAGTATCCGTGGAAGAAGGAGATCAAAGGCTGTTACCTCATGGAATATACCGCAGGCAGGAATCCCGATGAGAGGGATCGTACGATCCGAATCATCGATATGCGCAACAAGTATCATGGCACCCGGGAGCACGGCTGAACCATAATGGATTTCTCTTGCACCAAACCTTCGAACTGCAAATCTCGTTACGTCATCAGGATCAACGGACAAACCGCCGGTAATGAGAAGGAGATCAGCGCCGATTGATCTCAGCTCCCTCAGCCTCTGTTCAATTCGAAAAGCATCGTCAGGTTCGTAATGAATACCAATAATCTCGCCGCCGTAAGCATCTATTTTCTTTCGCAGCACCGGTGCAAAGGCATCTTGAACCCTTCCGCAATAGACTTCATTGCCGGTAATTATTATCCCTACTTTCGGTTTTCTGAACTCTTGCACTTCGAGGATGCCATTGCCGACAATCTCGGCTTCCTCGATAAGTCTTTTTTTCACAACAAGAGGAATTGCACGGGCGCCTGCAACCGTCTGACCTTTTCTTACAATCGTATTCGTATGAATTGTGGCGCACATGACATCAGCGAGCATATTGAACATAAGGAGGTTGTCCTTATCCACCTTGAAGATCCCGTCCCTTTCTGCCACGAGATTTACTCTGCCCTCTTTCGGTGCTCCCCCCGGCTTCACTCCAGAACCCGAAAGCGCATTTGCAAGAATCAAAGCTGCATCATCCTCATGTATTTCATCATCTGACAGATTAAGAATGAAAAGTCTCTCTTTCCCCAGCCGCCTGAGGTGTTCCACATCTTCTTCCGATACAATATGCCCTCTCTTAAATGCCCTCCCCTTAAACTCGCCTCGTCTAATCTCTGTAATATCATGGGCAAGAGAAATACCTATAGAATCCTCTACGGGTATCTCCCTTATGATTGTGTTGCCGATTTTTCTATCCGGATTTTGCATTCCTGTACCTCGAATCTTTCTAAAGGTTATGCCGGCTGTGATCTACATAGTATTGAGGAGATTTACATGAAAGGAGACAATAAGCCTCACCTCCTTCAGTTTTTCTTTCCGAGATGATCTGAACTTTACTCTAAAACCAAAATAAAAAATATCCGTATTCGTCTGATTTTTTTGTAGGATTTTTGCTGTTCAGATTGTAAGTATTTATCCTATAGTGTTATGCGGAAGTTTAGCCTGTACTAAAATAGGTTCATCCGGCTTTTGTGTAGATAACAGAAACCCCTCTCACTTGAGGGGAGAGGGTTAGGGAGAGGGTGGTTGATAAATGATACCTAATAAAAACGTCATAGCTAAGGCACTTCGAAAGAATTTTACAGATACGGAAAGGGTATTATGGAGACATCTAAGGTTTTGCGATTCTGGAACAATGAAGTTTTAGCGAATATTGAAGGGGGTTAAAAAAAATAAG
>JBGPPR010000118.1:0-4498 GCA_041488675.1 Thermodesulfovibrionia bacterium | reverse complement strand
GGCTTGCCTTTTATTTTAGAATGAATCGCTGTAGAATAAAAAAACTGTAAGAATGACGAAACCTGTAAGACCGCAGGGCATTGAGAAATTGTGATTCTGGTTCCTATGCAAAAAGAATTGTTGTCATTCCCGCTTGTCGGTCCCGAATGCTTTCGGGATTTGAAGAAAGATTCTGGACAAGAGCCAGAATGACAGAAATACGGTAACAATATAGCAAGAACACACGCAGTACTCAATTTTAAAATTCAGGACATTAAACAATGGATAAACTTGTTATTCGTGGCGGTAAGAGACTCAAGGGTGTTGTCGAGATAAGCGGCGCAAAAAATGCAGCCCTTCCCATCATAGCTGCATCTCTCCTTTCCTCAGGCTCCAGCACTATAAGCAGAGTGCCCAACCTGAGAGACGTCCGTACAGTAGGACAGCTCATCAAACACCTCGGTGCGGAGTTTTTCTATGAGGATAAAAAAGCCGTAATAAACACGAAGAGAATAAGAATATTAGAGGCTCCCTACGAGCTTGTGAGGACGATGCGGGCCTCTGTCCTTGTCCTTGGACCGTTACTCGCGAGATTTGGAAAGGCAAAGGTCTCTTTACCGGGTGGATGTGCTATCGGTGCAAGGCCTATAAATCTTCACCTGATGGGTCTCGAAAAGATGGGCGCAAAAATAGAGCTTGAATCCGGTTACGTCGTGGCAAAGGCAAGAAGGCTGAAAGGAGCATCTGTCTATCTCGATATCCCTACTGTTACAGGTACAGAAAACCTCATGATGGCTGCTTCCCTTGCGAAAGGGAGAACACTCCTGGAGAATGTTGCACGAGAACCGGAGGTGGTAGATTTAGCAAATGCCCTTATCTCGATGGGCGCAAAAATAGAGGGCGCGGGCGAGAGTGTGATACGGATAGAGGGAGTTGATGAATTGAGGCCGCTCAATTACACTGTTATCCCTGACAGGATTGAGGCTGGAACATTCATGACAATCGCAGGTATTACGGGTGGTGATATCCTTATTAAAGGTTGCAGACCTGAGCATCTCGATGCACCAATCATGAAGCTCAGAGAGACAGGTCTTACGTTTGAGCACGTACCGGAAGGAATGAGGGTCATCGGGCCTTCCAGACCAAGAGCTGCCGATATAAAGACGATGCCTTATCCAGGGTTTCCTACTGACATGCAGGCACAGTTTATGGCCCTTATGAGTATTGCTGAAGGCACAAGTATCATCAATGAAACAATTTTCGAGAACCGGTTTATGCATGTTGCAGAACTCAGAAGAATGGGAGCGAATATCACTGTGGAAGGTTTTACTGCAACAGTGAAAGGAGTTAAGAGGCTGAAGGGAGCCCCTCTTATGGCGACAGATTTGAGAGCGAGCGCATCTCTTGTTGTAGCAGCCCTTGCGGGAGAGGGAGAGACGATTATCCATCGGATTTATCATCTCGACAGGGGTTACGAAAAGATAGAGGAGAAACTTCCCGGCCTCGGCGCAAACGTCAGGCGGGTTAAAATATAAGAGCTGATTTTAGTCCGGAGACAAGGAGCGCCATTCTCTTGTAATCAAGGGTATCGGCTGTATCTCCTGCAGTATGATAATTGGGATTTCTGTAAAACGCGGTGTCTGTTATCATGAACGCGGGATACTCAAAATCCCAGAAGGATGAGTGATCAGAGAAGTCAACGCCGGGAACAAGTGATACTGTATTAAGGGAAACCACTGGCAAGGCAACTGCTTTCTGAAAAGCATACTTAACCCTTCTCGTAAAATCCTTCGATGAGACGTTGCCCACAAAGGCTATGAAGTTTCCAGTCTCCGGATAAAACCATTTGAAAAAAGAAAAGGGATAATACTGGCATCCCCTCTTGTCACAGTAGTAACCTATCATCTCGAGGGATATCATGCCCGCGACATTTACCTTATTCTCACGAAGGCTCTTTGCATACACGTGGCTTCCCATATGTCTCGTTTTAAAAAAAGGTGGTTCCTCAAGTGCGAAGGCAGCGAAACAGACTGTTCTCGACACAGGATTTGCTCCAATGAGTCTCGCGAGTTCAAGGAGACCTGCGATTCCACTTGCATTGTCATCGGCGCCTGGTGTTCCAGGGACTGTGTCATAGTGAGCGCCGATGACGAGAATTTCTGAATCTTTATCCCCTCTCACTTCTCCGATGATGTTGTGATAGATGTTCTCCATGCAGGTGAAAGATTGCCTTTTCACGTTGCAGCCATAGGAGGTCAATTTTTTTTCTATGTAATCGGCAGACTTATTGAGTTGCCCCAGATCCACGTAACTTCGTGAACCGATTTCTTCTGACAGGAAACGAACCGTTGTCTCGAGATTTGCCTCTATCTCCTTGACGTCATCCATATACTCATCGTATATATGCCTCTGTCACGTATCTACGCATCATCCTGTGGGTATTAAAGTAGTAGGCGTTTTTTCCTATGGCATTCTGCATCATTCGTGTCCATCCGTGCCTGTCACCATAAAAGAGGGGGATGATTATATATTCGAGTTTGTTATACATATCATCAGCATCCCTTGTATCCATATTTTCGTGAAGTTTTGTCTCTGTCGGGCTCGGTCCTATAGACCAGCCGGTGAATCCCTCTATATGACCTTCTATCCACCAGCCGTCGAGGATGCTGAAATTCAATACTCCATTATGCGCAGCCTTCATGCCGCTTGTACCTGAGGCTTCTAAGGGACGCAGGGGGGTATTTAACCAGACGTCAACCCCGGATACAAGTCTGAGGGCAATGTCCATGTCATAATTTTTCAGGTAAACAATTTTAATTTTATCCTTCAGCCTCTCACGGAAAGAAAAAAGGTTTTCTATTATTCGTTTCCCCGCCTCATCCCGTGGGTGCGCCTTACCTGCATATACGACCTGGAGTTTGCCGGCACCTATTCTTTCGAGTCTCTCGATGTCACTGAACAGGAGATGGGGCCTCTTGTATGCAGTCGCCCTTCGTGCAAATCCTATTGTAAAGATTTCAGGGTCAAGCTCGGTTCCTGTTTTTGACTTTATATACTTGAAAAGATTTCGTTTCGCTTCCATATGGGCTTTCCAGAGTTCCTCATCAGGTATGCGGCCGACCCTTACGAACAGCTCCGGTTCATTCGCCCAT
Organism: Thermodesulfovibrionia bacterium; assembly: GCA_041488675.1. Taxonomy (GTDB): domain Bacteria; phylum Nitrospirota; class Thermodesulfovibrionia; order Thermodesulfovibrionales; family SM23-35; genus DASPRG01. The sequence continues at coordinate 1,367 of JBGPPR010000118.1, read as the reverse complement.
CCCAGAAGATAGGCATCGAAGAGACACTTAAGACTCTCATATGTCCATGTAAAGGAATGAACGCCGTTGGTGATAGCATTAATCTCATATCCGGGAAACATGTTCCGTGAAACTTCACGGTGTTTCTTTGCGACCCCGTTTACGTATTCGCTCAGATTGAGTCCGAGAAGAGTCATGTTGAGGTGGTCCTTGCCTCCGAGATTCTTTAAAACATCGAAGGGTATCAGTTCTCCCAGCACAGTCTTGACGAGTTCGTAGGGAAAATTATCATGTCCTGCCTCAACCGGGGTATGGGTTGTAAACACGCAAAGGTCCTTTATCTTGCCGATATCCCATACCAACCGTTCATCCCAGACATCTTCTATCGGACGTTTGTGCATGTTCAAAAGTTCGATTGTGAGGAGACCTGAATGTCCTTCATTCATGTGGTATTTCTTTATCGCGAAACCGAGTTCGTGGAGCATCCTCACCCCGCCGATTCCCAGGACGATCTCCTGCTTCAGTCTATAGGTGAGATCACCTCCATAGAGATAAGAAGTAATTTCTCTGTCCTCCGGTAGATTTCCCTCAACGTCGGTATCAAGGAAGAAGACCGGTATACTTCCGCTTGTCAGACTCTTCACCTTATAAAGCCATGCCTGGACAACAACATCTCTCCCCTCAATCTGAACTGAAATCCTCGTGGGAAGGAGTGTCATGTGTTGCGCTGGATTCCAGGAGTCGGGCATTTCTGTCTGTCTCCCTCTGTCATCCAGTTCCTGCCTGAAATACCCTTTCTTACTGATAAGAGTGACGGCGATCATTGGAAGTTTCAGATCAGCACCCGACCTGATCGTATCGCCCGCCAGCACGCCGAGGCCGCCGCTGTAAGTCGGAATGTCATTCTGAATGCCTATTTCCATCGAGAAGTAGGCTATCTTCGGGTCTTTTGTGAGCTCAAGGAGTTCGTTCAGTATAGCTTCCATAAGTTTCTATTTTAAACAAAATATAAATAAATAAGTAAAGTTTCTTATACTGGTTTGTGTATGAACTGATTTCGGTTCCACCTTGCTAAAATATAAAACTGCCTTGTAGTTGTAGTCGCAGGCTTTAGCCTGCGTTTTGTGGCTGAAGTGCCGACCCGTCGGGCTTTTATTAACGTTACCCCTGCGTCCTTATGCAGGCATTTACTTGTAGATCACAAATAAATTAGATGTGAGAAAAATGAAAACAGTTGAATCTGACCACAGTCTGTCTTCAGTAATGGCCGCATGTATCAGATTCGACTTGATATTTCAGATACGTCAATCACGTCTCGATTAAAGCTTTCGCGTAGAACTAAACAACCTGCGACATTTCTAACCTACGTTGCTTCCTTCCTGAAAGAG
>JBGPPR010000117.1:0-4563 GCA_041488675.1 Thermodesulfovibrionia bacterium | reverse complement strand
GTTTACAAGTGGACAACCCGCTATGACGAACACGGAATTGACGGACTGAAGGAGCTGAGCAGGGCTCCACTGAGTCATCCGAACCAGACTGAAGCTGAAGTCGTAAAAGAAATCATTAAGGAGAAGATGGATCATGGGAAATGGGGGCCAAAGAAACTTTTGAGACATCTGCAGATGAGCAGGCTGGATGTCCAATGGCCTTCGGTGTGCACGGTGGAGAAGTGGCTCAGGAGGCACGGTTTGGTAAGGGAGCGGAAACGTCGCAAGAGGGTGCCTCCATACAGCGAGCCGTTTTTGGAATGTGATGCGCCCAACAAGGTATGGAGCGCGGACTTCAAGGGGCAGTTTAAAATGGGTGACGGCAAGTGGTGTTATCCGCTGACCCTAAGCGATAACATGAGCCGGTATCTTCTGGTGTGCCGGGGTGTTGGATCGCCCTGTCATGAAGATACGCAGAAATGGTCTGAGTGGGCGTTTCGCAAGTATGGTCTGCCCGCATCAATACGCACGGATAACGGCACGCCGTTTGCCGGGCGCGGTATAACAGGGCTGAGCCGGTTGTCGGTTTGGTGGATAAGGCTTGGGATCAGGCCTGAGAGGATCGAATGCGGCAAGCCTCAGCAAAATGGGCGGCATGAGCGGATGCACAGAACGCTGAAGGAGGAGACGGCCACTCCGTCCATGGCCGACATGAATCGGCAGCAGATGAGGTTCGAGGAGTTCAGGCGGGAATACAATAACGAGCGGCCGCATGAAGCGCTTGGGATGAAGACCCCATCGAGTGTGTATGAGGCATCAAGCCTGCGTTACCCCGAGAAGGTTCTTGAACTTCAGTACGATGAAGGAGTGGATGTGCGGAGGGTAAGGGACAGCGGGGAGATAGGGTTCCGGAGCAACTATTATTTTCTGTCAGAACTTCTGGCTGGAGAACAAGTTGGACTGACGGAACTGTATGACGGGCGGTACGAGGTCAGATTCAGCTTTCATCCGATTTGTATAATCGATCTGAAAGAGATGAAAGTCTGCCCCACACAGAAAAAAGTGTTACCCATGTCCATAGGTTAAAATGTTACCCATGTGCATGTTGCACAGGGAGTTATCCAATCCCATCCGTCACTGAAGGATTACGAAGCAGTTTAATGAAGATGGGCCATTGCCTTCATACAGGCATAAATCATGACTAAAAAGTCTTTAAAATACTTCTGCCAAATTTCTATGCACTCACTGACAAACCGGAGAAAGGCCGAAATGGGATAAGAAAATCTACAACATCGTTCATGAAGATGTCTCCTGCGAAGTTTACAACGGGATTTATGGAGTCAGAGCCGAAAGGCCTTCGGATTCAGCTATCTTACACAGCCTCCGGTCCGATGAAACAAATGCAAGGTCATCTTCCTGTAAATTCAAAGCTATTGCCAACTGAATACTGTCGAGCGGTTTCATATACCTTTTGAGAATGAGGCTTTCAGCCTTAATAATATCTTCACCAGTGACATCCAGAACTGTAATACCAAGGGTGCTAATGTCTTGATAAAAAAATGAACGTTGTTGATGGAACTGCCCTTCTGTAGTTATTTTGTCGATTTCAAAAAGCCTCTTAAGATTCGAGATGACTTCGATGATACTTATAGAAGATATGAATACTGGTTGTTTAGCATCTTCGAGTATATTGCAAACAACGTCTGTCCCCTGCTCAGGCTGGTATCTCTTGAAAAGGGCACTTGTATCTATGAAAAAGGGCATCAGTTATTGCTTTTCTCTCTCCTCAATAACTCTTTTTGAAAGAGAAATGCCGATATTCGACAGGCCCCGCTGGATGTCCTTTAACAAAACATTGCTGTGCCCCTGTTTTTCCAGGTAGCGATGCAATTTTGTGCTTATCTGAGCACGGCCCATAGCTTTCGCAACAGTTTTTGGCATACTTCCGACCTCCTTGTATAACTCAGTTTATCAAGATAAAATACAGAGGTCAGCCCTGCAGTGCTGTGATCTCTGATCTCTCAATAACTAAGAGTAAAAAGGGAGGTTTCTATTTTATTTGTCGGAAATGAAATTGAACCAAGTATGGTTTATTGGTTGTCAGGTAAACCTGGTGGAATTGTACACGTGACTCGTGGCAAATTGGAACGGCTCAAGGCATTGAACACCATGTAGAAAAGTGGAGATTTCTTTACTTATCATTCCAATAGCTTGCCACGGGGTATTCCCACGGGGCAAACAGATTAACTTATGATTACCTCCAAATCAGGAAATCTTCCCTTGATCGCTTCTTCGATGCATCTATTATCGCAGTTCTTGCACGGTCCTCCACAAAATATGACCGCTGTATTGTCCTTGAATTCTATTAACTCCGCACAGCTGTCATGTTTCGTCAAAACACATTGCAGGCTGTCAATAATCTCTTTAATCTTTTCTTCAGTGGCTTTTTCTGCAGACGGTTTTTCCATAAAGACCATTTTAACATGAGGCAGCAATTACGATAATTCAGATGTAATTTCCTGATTTATGTCTATACTTTGTTTATCAGAAAGAATATATTAGCAGGATATATGGAACGTTCCCTATCTATTAATGGCATGAGAATCCGATATCTTGAGGAAGGAAAAGGTTTACCCGTTGTCCTTCTCCATGGTTACAGTTTTAGTGCCGACACTTGGCGGGAAATAAGCCTGTTTGATGAACTGTCCAAAGAATACAGAGTTTATTCCTTTGATATGCCCTATGGTCTGAAAAGCAAGTCTGATAAATTCGAGGCTGGAAGCAGAGACGAATATGCCCTTTTCTTAAACGATCTCCTCGTGATGCTCAACATTCGTGAACCCCTTCTACTGGGCGCATCCATAAGTGGCGAGGTCACGTTACGTTATCTGGTGGGTGGGTATAGTGCGAAAGCTGGAATCGTTGTCGGTCCCGTAGGCGTGAAGGGACTCACTGCCAAGCTGGAAAAGATCGTCGTGCCCCTGCTTGCAATCTGGGGTGAAAGAGACACGATATCGCTGCCCGGTGACTCAAAATTTCTTGCGGCTTACGTCAAAAACTCTGAAGTGCGTATCATTGACGGAGCAGGTCATGCCTGTTATATGGACAAGCCGGAAGAGTTCAAGGTAACCGTGAAAGATTTTCTTAAGAGATTTGCTATCCAAGAGAGATGGGCACATGGCATCCTACATCCATCATCTGATACTTTCGAAGACCAATTCATCTAAAGGCAAAAGGTTACCTGCAGACCCTGACGAAGTGTCTGATAAATTAATAGAGAAGTTGTGATGGTTCAATTGAGCTTACAGTTTTCCCACAACAAAGACATCCTCAAAGATTATTTTGAGAAGATGACGGGGAAATGCATTTCTCTTGTCTTCACCGACAATTCTACCAGTCTGCTTTCAATGAAAACGAAAGGTGATTTACTTTCTCTAAGAATGCACTGGATGTTTCTCAGTGCTGGAGAAGAAGTCATCAGGGAAATGGCTGATTTTGTTAAGAGGAGGAAAGGCCGGACACCCCTCATTAGGAAATTTATCAATGATAACCAAGCCTGTCTTAGAAAAAAAGAGCAGAATACCGGGCAACTTAGGGTTCGCACACAGGGCAGATTTTACAATCTGCGCGAGATTTTCGACAGCCTCAATAATGAGTATTTTAGAGGCAGAATAACCGCCTCAATCATCTGGGGTAAAGGAAAGGCACGAAGGATAGTAAAGAAAAGGACATTAGGCAGCTACTGCGGACAGGATGACATGATCAGAATAAATCCCGTCCTGGACAGGAAGTATGTCCCCAGGTACTTTATCAGGTATGTTGTTTACCATGAAATGCTTCATAGCGTCTTGAAAGGTCAGAAAAAAAATGGCAGAAGATCGGTTCATCCCCCTGAATTTCGAAAACGGGAGCGGCTATTCAAGGACTATGCAAAATCCGTCTCATGGGAGAGGAAGTGGATCTAAAAGCGAAATGAAGATCAGTCAGAAATAAGAGAATGATCCTTCAGGGTCTTTACCATCAGATCATATTCAAAACGATGTGTAAGGCCAAGAGAAACAATGCCATCATAAGTATCCATAAATCTATCAAAATCAACAAGCATCAGATACTTGTCAAAGAGATCATCAAAGATTTTCCTCTTATCTTTTTCAAGATAATAATCCTCATAGGCATGAAAGATCTTCATTGCCATATTCTTAATTTCGCTTATCGTCTCTTCTCTCATTGGCCTATGACTATTACTGAATATTATAGCAGAATATCAGGATGTATCCTTATTAGCAGTCAAACCCGAAAATAGGACATTCCGGGAGATCTTCGATTGACAGGCTATCTTAAAGATTGTAGATTACATTGATTCTACTGCTGATCAAAAACCAGGAGACCGATAATGGAAACGATTTTTACCGATACCCTTGTTCTTAACACAAAAGGATTTGGTGACACTATTGATATTACTGAAAGCGTTACAAAGGCCATGGAGAAATCGGGGATCGAAAACGGTCTCGCTACGGTTTTCTGTACTGGTTCTACAGGCACGATTACCACGATAGAATACGAATCAGGTGTCATTAAAGACTT
>JBGPPR010000116.1:0-4572 GCA_041488675.1 Thermodesulfovibrionia bacterium | reverse complement strand
TATAAACTGAGAACATGATTCAGGAGGTCATATCTCTGATGTACCGTACCGAATAACTTAACCAGATATTCTTTCTTTGCCATTTAAAACTTTTCTGAAGAGGTGCTATGGAGTTTCTCGACAACGTTGGTTTGAACGTTCTATCCTTTGTACCCCACGATTGCTATGCCTGCCTTGTTTGATTCTTCAATCATCTTGTCTTTGCCAAGAATGATACTTTTCTTCGCCTCTATCGCAAGGACACGTGCGCTTACCTCATGCATAGCCTTTAATGTGTCGGACCCCACTACCGGAACGTCAAATCTCATATCCTGGTCTGGCTTGCTGACTTTTACGATTACGGCTCCCTTGCCTGCGAGCTTTCCTCCCCTTTTTATTGCTTCATCGGTTCCTTCAATAGCTTCAACAGCCATAACGGCCTTATTTTTGACAACGACTGTTTGCCCTATGTCCAGCCTCCCCATTTCCTTCGCAATCTTCCAAGCAAAGGCGATATCTTTCCATTCATCTTCTGTAGGTTTGTGCCCTGTGAGTACTCCCTCGGGTGTGAGAAGGTTTGAACTCAGGGATGTTATGGTAAGAAGATGGATACCTTCCTTTTCTAACTCTCTTGCAATAGCCTGCAATATTGATTCATCACTTCTGTCCTTCAATGAGAAAAGGAGTTTCATTGCCCTCATATCCGGCATGATTTTACTCTTATAGAGGAGTGACTTTGACACCTTTCCCACCATGACTGCCTCTCTTATCTTGTTTTTTTTCAGGGTATCCATTATTTCGCCGAACTTGCCCACATCTACCCACTTTATCTCGTCGACATAGGACGAGAGGGATTTGTCGGCGAGAGGATTGAGGGCTATAGAAAAAACAGTATATCCCAGAGACCGTGCCTCTGAAGCAATAGCCTTTGGGAGGTCTCCGGTACCTGCTATCAAACCGATTTTCTTCATATGAAATCGTACTTTCTCATCTTATTTTCCCGAAATCATTCTCTTCTTTTCTGTCATTCCGGCTTGCCCAGAATCTTTCTTTCAATAAGGATTCCCGACAAGCGGGAATGACACATAACAGAAAAATTCCTAACCGAAGATAGATTGTTACCTGCAGATGCCTCTTTTGTTTTTCTGTATAAACTCAATGAGGTGCTTTATTTCGTCGGTGTATGGGAGGTCTTCTTGTATTTTCTTGATTGCATCTTTCAATGTCCTCTTCTCTCTAAAGAGGACCTTATACGCTTTTTTAAGATCATTTATCACTGCATCAGAGAAGCCGTGCCGCTTTAACCCAATGGTATTGGGTCCGAAAAGCTTAGCTCTTGCTCCTGATGCAATCATATAAGGTGGTATATCCTGTCCCACGCCACTGAATCCACCAACCATTGCATAGGATCCGATCCTTGTGAATTGATGTATTGCAGTCAGACCCCCTACGACGGAATAATCTTCGACCACGACATGACCTCCAAGAGTTGCGGCATTTGCCATGATGACATTACTGCCTATTTTACAATCATGGGCGATATGGACATAAGCCATGAAAAAATTGTTGTCTCCAATAGTTGTTATACCATCACCACCGACAGATGCTCTGTGGATTGTTATGTACTCTCGAATGATATTGTTGTTCCCTATAGTTAACCCTGTCTTTTCCCCCTTATATTTGAGGTCTTGCGGGGGGAGGCCGATGCTTGTAAAGGGGAAGATCGTGCAGTTTTCCCCTATTGTTGTATCTCCTTCAATGAGCACATTCGAAATCAGTTTTGTGCCCTTCTTGATGTGGACACCCTCACCGATAATACAGAAGGCTCCAATAACAGCACCTTCTTCTATTGCTGCTTTAGGATCAACGATTGCTGTCGGATGGATTTCACTTTTCATGTCTTTATATCTCTCCATCGGGTACCATGGCGGTAAATTCAGCCTCAGCAGCCACTGTTTCTTCAACCATTGCATGCCCTGAAAACCTCCACACGTTTCCCCTTTGTTGAAGGATCTGTATCTCTAATCTCAGTTGGTCACCAGGGACAACAGGTTTTCTGAATTTCGCTTTCTCTATACTCATGAAATAAACGGATTTACCTATCGTGGCCCCTGAACGAAAAGCAAGTATCCCTGCTACCTGTGCCATTGCCTCAATGATCAACACTCCTGGCATGATAGGTTCCCCGGGAAAATGTCCCTGAAAAAACTCTTCATTTATTGTCACATTTTTTATTCCGATGGCTTTTTTGCCCGGTTCTATTTCTATAATTCTGTCTACCATGAGAAAAGGATACCTGTGAGGCAAAAATTTTTGAATCTCCTTTATATCCATCATGCCGGTTAATCCCTCCTTTCAAGTTCCTTTATTTTTTCTTCAAGTTCCCTTATTTTCTTATGAAGCTCCGGTAGTTTTGCAAAGACAGCCTGTGCTTTCAACCAGTCTCTGTGAGGCATTACAGGTGAGCCCGAATATATCCCTTTTATGAGATTGCCGGCGACGCCTGACTGGGCTCCGATCATTGTACCAGACTCTATTCTCACATGGTCGACAATTCCGACCTGACCTGCCAACGTGACATAATCACCTATCTCTGTACTACCCGCAATGCCGACTTGGGCAATGATCAGAGAATTTCTGCCGATTGTAACATTGTGGGCTATTTGGACGAGATTATCTATCTTCGTGCCTGCACCTATTATGGTGTTTCCTGTTGTTGCCCTGTCAATAGAAACATTTGAGCCTATCTCAACATCATCCTCAATTATGACACCTCCCACCTGCGGGATTTTATGGTGTTTTCCTTCTTCAAACACATAACCAAAACCATCTGAACCTATGACAGAACCGGAATGTACTATGACCCGGCTGCCGATTTTAACCTTCTCCCGAAGAGTTACATTCGAATAGATGATGCAGTCCTCTCCAATTGCTGTATCATGGCCTATAAAAACATGCGGGTAAATGATTGTTCCATTGCCGACAGACACATTATCTGAGATATACGAAAACGGAAAGATTGAGACGTCCTTCCCAATAATTGCTTTGTCGGACAGGATCGCATGTTCACTTATCCCCAGAGGCTTTCTTGGTTCTATGTAGAAATGTCCGAGTAGTTTTGCAAAAGCAAGATGAGGGTTTGAAACCCTCAGTTGCGTCATCTTTAAACCTTCCATCGGTTCTCTTACCAGAATACAGGAAGCCCTGCATTCCTGGAGGTATTTTCTGTAACGGTCTGCTGAGAGAAAAGTGATATCACCTTCCCGTGCGCTGCTTATACCTGATACCCCGATAATTTCAAGCTCATCCGCCTCAGGCGGACCGATTACTTCCCCGTTCACGAGGAGTGCAATATCTCTAAGTTTCACTTATTTTTTCGACTGGTTATACCTCTTTATGACTGCATCTGTGAGGTCGATATCCTTTGTTGAATAAAGAACCATGCCCCCGGTCTTCTCCATGATAAGGGTGTAGCCCCCTTCCTCTCCTATTTTTTCTACGAGTTGACGCATATCTTTAATGATAGTATCTGTCAGTTCCAATTCCTTTTTCTTAACCTCAGTTTGCGAGTCCTGAACAAGCCGCTGGTATTCCCTGAGCACTTTTTCGAGTTCCTCTTCTTTGCTCTTTTTTGCCTCTGCTGAGAGAACGGAAGCCTGTTTTTCCAGGTCAGCTTTCATCTTTTCTATCGTTTTCCCTTTTTCATCAATAGTTGTCTGTTTTGATTTCACAAGTATTTCAAGATCAGCCTTTGCCTTCTTGCCGGCATCAGATTCATTAAGTACCTTCTGGAATTCGATACACCCTATCTTTAAGGCGTCAACCGCCATAGAAGAAACGGGCATACAGAATAAAACAAATAATAACAGGGAAATCCCTTTTTTCATCGTTTGCTCCTCCTTTTATTGTTCTCAGAAAAATGTCCCAAAAGTAAACTCAACCCTGCTCGATTTTTCACCCGGTCTTCTGTTCAGGTTGTAACCCCATTCGATTCTTATCGGTCCCATAGGTGAAATCCATCGGACACCGGCTCCGGCAGTATACCTGAGTGTGCCGAAACTTTCGAATTTCTCATAAGAATTTCCTGTATCAAAGAAGACGACACCTTTTAACCGCAAATCGCTGATGATAGGAAATATGAATTCTGAATTAAAAATCAACTCTGTAGTTCCACCTATCGGTTCTCCTGTCTCGGGATCTCTCGGTCCTGCCTCGCCCCATCCTAATCCCCTTATGGTGTATATCCCTCCTAAATAAAATCTCTCATAAAGCGGCAATTCCTCACCCAAGATCCCGGTGCCGTAACCAAATCTTCCTCTGAGCATGAAAGCTGTCTTCCCAAGCGGGAAGTACCAGGCAGAATCAACCTCACCCTTTACAAACTTGTTCGTTCCTCCTACACCCGCATAGGTCAGATAAATAGAGTTTCTTGACCCCCTTGATGGATCGAGATAATTATCTCTTGAGTCTCTCACGAGGAAAGGGGTGACGCTGCTGGTTGTATTCGTGCCTTTCTGTTCTCTAACAATGAGTGAAGCATCTTCAGAAATATTTGTAATTGTTGCTTTCTCAAAATTATAACTAAGGTCACCC
>JBGPPR010000115.1:0-4583 GCA_041488675.1 Thermodesulfovibrionia bacterium | reverse complement strand
TGTCTGTAACAGTTCTTTACATTATTGATTCATCTAAAAATAATGTTCTATCCTGGTTACGCCGTTGTCATTCCGGCTCGTCCGTCCCGAATGCTTTCGGGATTCCAAAAGGACTCCCGACAAGTCTATTGACCCGTGGAGTCCGACCAATAGGGCGGGAGTGACAGAAAAAGAGACAGACTGCGTAGGACATTTATAATGCAGGACTCAATAGTTCATCTGTATTCCGATATACGCTTTTTTTCTGAGTTCTTCAATGTGCTTTTTCAGAAGGCGGTTCAGTTCAGCTTCGGTGAGGTAGTTTTCGATCTCTTCTCTCACATCCTCAAGAGCCTTACCCTGAAAATCTTTGCTATGGGTTTCATAATAATCCAACACGTCCTTTTCTTTTATCTTTACAAAGGTCCTTAATTTAAGGTCAATATATTCTTTCAGCAGCTCATCGTCAGAATGTTCCGATAGTCTGATCTTCTTTGCCTCTCTGAGAAGGAGGACTCTGTTGATCATGGCATTCAAAACTTCTTCTTTCGTAATCCCTGGAGTTACCTTTTGGGCCTTCGAATATTCCTCTTCAAATTCACTGAGAGTAATTGCTGTATTGTCCACGAATGCAACGACATGATCTTCGATTAAGGCAGTGCTTGGTGAATAGTGAATAGTGATTAGTAAAAATATAAAAAATAGTGAGAAAAAGATTTTAGTTTTTTGCAGTATTCTAAACTGATTACTGTTCACTGTTCACTCTTCACTGTTTCAGAATGCATGGCCAATAGCAAAATGCAGTACTCCCGCACTTTCTCCTGTTTCCCGCTGCAGTTTATATCCGTAATCTACCCTTAAGGGACCGACGGGGGTGTTGTATCTCAAACCGAGTCCTGTAGAGTATTTTATGCTGTCGAATTCAATCTCTCCAACTTTCTGCCAGACATTACCTCCATCGAGGAAAGCAACGATTCCGATCCCCTTTCCAAGATATGATCTCAACTCAACATTACCACAGAGAAATGCATTGCCCCCGGTGGGGTTTCCATCCGATCCCTTAGGACCCAGTGTATCCTGTTCATATCCCCTTACCGTTGTTCTTCCGCCGAGAAAAAATCTTTCAACAATCGGGAGTTCCCCGGTACCATGATATCCCCAGGCAAGGCCTCCTCTCAAGGATAGTGCGAGGATAAAACGTTTATCCAGTTGCTGGTAAGTACTTCCCTGAAAGAGGAGCTTCAGGAAGTTTGTATCGGAGAGCAGAAGAGGTGAAGCTGCTTTGAGTGATAGCCCGGCGAGGATACCTTTCTTGGGATCAAAGGGATTGTCCCTTGTGTCATAAACTATCCCGGGTTTGAGAGCACTGATAGCGAGCGTTCCCATGTCTTCTTTAGTCAGGACAACATCTGGTTGCACATTGAAGGTATCCACGAGAGAGAATTCATAGTAGAGGTCTGCTTTAAGGGAATCACTCAATTTTTTTTCGACCCCTGCAGTGGCGCTATATCTGTTTAATCTGTATAACGTGTCCCCGGTGTCAAGGTTGATTTCCTCCCTGTCTTCATATAGGAGAAAGGTCCTGAATGGTAATTGTCTGCCCAGGAACCACGGTTCAAGGTACTGCAAAATGATTCGTTTCTCAAGGGAACTCAGTTCGAGCCTTAATGAAGCCTGCCTGTTCATCCCCCATAGATTCCTGTAACTCAGATCAAAAAATCCTCGTAACTTTTCATAGTCTGCATATCCAAAGCCAAACTCTACAGCGCCGGCATTTCCTTCATTTAGTTTCAGCAAGGTGTCTTTTGTATGGTCGTACCTGTCGAGGACTTCTACATCGATGTCAGTAAAGAGACCGAGCTTGTAGAGACCCTGTCTTTCTTTAGCAAGGACACTATAATCAAAGGGCATTTTTTCATCAAGCTTTAATTCTCTTTTCACCACTTCATATCTTGTATAATAGTTGCCTGAAACTATTGTTTTCCCAAAGAAGGTTAGATCGCCTTCTGCTATCTGGAACGTGAGAGATACCCTTTGTCCTTCAATATCTCGCTTCACAGACACGAGGGCATCCACAAAACCGCGGGAGTTGTATAACTGGAGGGTCCTATACCTGGCGTCTGAAATATCAACCTCATTATAGGGGTCGCCCGCCCTTATCCTTATAGTCTCGCTTACCTCTTCCTCGGGAATATGATTTGCACCGACAATGTCGACCTTTCGAATTTCAGTCTTCGCTCCTTCGTCTATTTTGATAGTGATATCAACATCCTGTGCACTTTCATCGTATTTGGCCCCAAATTCTTCGACAGTGGCAGCAAGGTATCCGAGGGCGTTATAGAGTTCTACGATGCTCTCCCTGTCTGCATCGATGAGGTCGGGATTATAAAGACCACCCTTTTTCAGAGACATAACCCCTTGAAGGTTTTTTCCAGGGAGGTTGACATGGTTGAAAGAGATTGATCTGACTTTAACTTTCTTCCCTTCGAATATGAAGAGATGAAGACTTACAAGATCATCCTTTGATGTGATGACCGGTGCTGCCTGTGCAAAAGGGTATCCTTTTGCATGGTAGAGAGAAAGTATTTTGGAAACGGCCTCATCTACAAGATCGTCACTGAAGTTTTCAGCCTCAAAAAAAGGCATCTCTTTGAGAAGGGTCTTTGTCGAGAGAATACTGTTACCTTCTGTTGAGATTAACAGCCGTTTGCCGGGATCTACCGGAATCTTCAGCACCCCGTCAGTAAAAGTAAGGGGACCAATACGAGGATTGAAATAACCGTCTTCCCTGTAGTAAGTCTTTATCCTTTCGATATCTTTTTCTAATTCTACCTGATCATATATATCTCCCCCGGACAATCTCATCAGTCTCTTAGCTGCATCTGTTCCTCCAATGGTGATAATCTCCTTTATGATTTCTGGTTCACCTGTATGAATCTGAAGATGGAGAGTCACCCTGTAAGGGTTTTTGTCTTTCTCAATCTTTACGTTGATATCGGCATGAGGAAACCCTCGTCTTGCAATCTCGTGCCTCAGGTTGCCGATAGCAGACTCGATCAGATCCCCGCGCATGATTTGTTTCTCTCTGAGGGGAAAAGTGTTCTTTATAAATTTCCTGGAAAGGCTATAATCTCCCTCTACAGAGACCTTATCTATGAAATCCCTCTCCTTTACAGTAATCGTAACCCTTGCCTGGTCCCCATCTGTAGCCTCTATTGCAATGTCCTCAAAAATTCCTTTCAAAAATGCCCGTTTGATGCCTTCTCTCACTTTATCGCGATCTATCGGGCTGCCAACTTTTATGTCGAGGAGATAAAGGAGTTCTCTTTTTTCAATGGAGTGAAGTCCTGTGATTTCTATGTCATTGACTATCGAACCGGAAGCTTTTAGAGGGGAAAAAGAAAAAAAGAACAACAGAAAATAAGAAAAAAGGGGAAGAAGCCTTCCAACTCTTCTTCTCTGTTTCCTATTTCTTGTCTTCCATCTCATTTGAATTCAAACCTGAACTTTATGTCACCTCCCAGAATGCCCCTCTCATCACTGGTACCAATAAGGGAAATGTTTTTATCGAGGAGATATTCAATCTTGAATATTTGCTCTCCGGTTGTTGTAGACCCAAGAACATTTGAGTATGTTACGAATACCTTGTCACTAAGAAGCCTCTTGGAGACCGTTACTCTCGGTTCAACAGTACCTGAGGTCTTCGATACCGAGGACCCAACCTGAATTCTGTCAAAGCCCGTTACCGTCTTTAGTCTTTCTTCGAATACATCCTGTAATGTACCTGCCAGGAATGATGTAGCCTCTCCTGCACCGATACCTCCCTTAAGCCCTTTCAGTTCTTTTCCCACATCCCCAACTGTCAGAAGGGAGAGGATATCCGGCTCCTCAAGAGGCGGGTCAGAGGAAAGAGAGAGGTTGAAATGATCGATCTGTCCTTCAAGGTTGAGTTTGACCTGATATCCTTTAACACTTGTTTCGGCTGAAAGCTCTATAACAGGATTCACCCTGTTTGGGTCTGCAAAGTCGGCACTTGCATGGACTATTTTAAATTCGTTATTTCTGAAATAGAAAACCCCTTCTTTTGATTCAAGCCTTCCAAACAGAATGGGTTGTGATACTGTTCCTCTTACGATCATATCCACTCTCACGGGTGTCCGGGCAACGTTGTTATCAATGTAGATATTTTCCTTCCCGGAGATACTAATATTGAGTTCTGCTTTCTCAAGTCCTGATAACCCTGCTCTGGGCTTTTCCAGTGCTCTCGTTTTGAGAAGCCAGCTCTTCCATTCGACCCTGTGTCTGTATTTTGCGCTCTTTATCTTTATGTCACCGCTAATGCCCTGAGCTTCCGGGGTACCTTTATATACGAGATTGCCGTTAAAATTCACCATAGAATCTTTTACAAGGGAAGCAGTTATATTATCAAGATTCGATTCAAAGGAAAATCTCTTAATGTGAAAGCCTTTGAGATGAAGGAGGCCCGACACGTTCATTTCACCGCCCCCGATTCTGCCTGAAAGCTTTTTCACCATAACCTTGTCTTCGTCAATAGATGCGGATGCGCTGATCGAAGAAATGCGCGGGAAATCCCCCTTCAACCC
>JBGPPR010000114.1:0-4609 GCA_041488675.1 Thermodesulfovibrionia bacterium | reverse complement strand
TTAGCCATGAATGATCTTAAAGCAGCGAGGACAGATGTAACCCTAAGCATTCCAAAAGCATGGGTTGTTGTCAAGACTGCAGAGCTTCCATCCACTGTCAAGGAGAACCTCACCGATGTCCTCTCTTATGAGTTAGACAGGTTGACCCCTTTTAGCTCGGAGGATGCCTTCTATGATTTTCGGATACTAAAGGATGATGCAGGGAAACTCACTATACTCCTTATGGCAGCAAAGGCAGATCTGATACAACAGTATACAGATGCCCTGAAAGAAAGAGGCATTAATGTCAACAGGGTAACAGTCAATCTCTCCGGCATGGGTACGCTCTGCCGGTATATCGAAAAAGGAACTGATGCTCTCTTTATGGAAATAGACAAAAATGAATATGAAGGCGCTTTATTCCTTGACGGTTCCATCAATGGAATCTTAACAGGTAGTTTCCTCTCAGAGGACGAGAAATCAAAAGTGGAAACACTCTCGGGAGAAATTGTCTCTCTTTTGGATGCACTTAAGACACAGGGCAGGTCACCCCGGATTGTATTCCTCCTGAAGGGACTAAATCCTTCCTTTCAGGAACAACTGAAGCTTCATCTGAATCAGCCCATGAAGATACTGAATGGAACAAATATGAAGCTGAGACCATCAGGGCCCCAAAAAGGGATTCCCTACGCTGCCACAGGTGGTGTCCTGGAATCCCTATGGCCAAAGGCAAAGGGACTCGACCTCCTGAAAAAAGGCAAATATGAAAAACAGAAGACCCCCTTTGCCCTGACAACAATACTTGTCCTTGCAATCTTGGTAATGTGGTCTCTTTACATGGTGGCTCCCCTCCGAATTGAGAGGAAAAGGCTTGAGGAAATCGACAGCCAGATAAAACTGAGAAAGGAAGATGTGAAGAAGGTCGAGGCGCTGAAAAAAGAGATAGAAACGGTGGACAGTGAAGTCTCCACAATCGACGACTTTAAGGGCAACAGACCAATGGCCCTCGATGTACTGAAAGAACTCACAACCACCCTCCCCCAGACAACCTGGCTGACAAGGGTTAGGATTACAGAGACAACAGCAGACATTGAAGGTTATGCAAGCTCAGCCACGGGTCTGATACCCAAACTTGAGGCATCTAAGTATTTCAAAAAAGCGGAGTTTGCATCCCCGACATTCAGGGATGCAAGGCAGAATGCCGACAGATTCATTATAAAGATGGAAATAGAAGGTACAAAGTTAGAAGTTCCTAAAAAGGCTGCAGAAGAAGACTCAGGAGATGAAGAAGAGTAAGACACTGATAGTTTCCATACCTTTGATGATTATCCTTGGGGGGTTCCTCGCCTATCAGTACGGATATTTGAGGATTCAATCAGATTTAGCGGCTATTCGGGAAGAGCAGGCCATAAAGACCAGGACTCTCGAAAAATATATCAAGCTCATCTCGGAAAAACCTTCCCTGGAAAAGAAGCTTGTAGCTCTGAAAGAAACAAGAAAAGCTGATGATTCAAAACTTATAGAAGGCCAAACTCCCTCCCTCGCAGCGGCGCAACTACAGGATATAGTAAAAAGTAGTATTACCGGAAGAGGCGGAACGATATCGAGTGAAAGGGTCGGAAAACCGGAAGACCTCGTTAAATTTAAGCTTATCAGCGTGAGTGTAGATGCCGGGATCCCGGATTCGAGGATCCTGAGTGAAGTTCTCTACTCCATTGAAACGAGGACTCCTTTTCTTGTTGTAAAAGAACTCGATGCCAGAGTCAAGAATTACAGGGATCCGAGAGAACTTATGGTAAAATTAGATGTATCTGCTTTAACGGGTGGGAAATAGCATGCGTAGACTGGGCCGTCTGTTAAGGAACATTAATGTATTGAACATCGTCCTGTTTGTTGCCGCTCTCCTGTTGGCGGACTACGTAGTTTTTCCCCTGCTGAATGTGAACGTGAAGTTCGTGCCGGCTATCCCCAAGAAACTGTCAAATGGAAAAGAGGAAAAACCTGCTCAGAGCCAGACATCAAACCCTGCGGATTATACAATCATTGCTGACCAGAACCTTTTTCATCCCGAAAGGAAAATTCCACCTGAGAAAAAAGAAGAAGCCGCTCTGCCAAAACCTGAATTCGTCCTTTACGGCACAATGATAACGGACAACTTGAGCTTTGCATATCTGGAAGACAAGAAGTCTCCACGCAGCACACCTGGAAGAGGAAAAAGGCAAACAGCCCTTAAACAGGGTGACACCATGAGCGGCTATACGCTGAAAGAGATAGACCATGACAAAGTGGTCATGGTGAAGGGAGAGGACACATTGATAGTAAAAGTTATAGACAGCAGCGTAAAGAAGGGCAGAGAGGTTGTTTCTACCCCCGTTGCTTCTTCCACTCCTCCTTCTCCAGGTACTCAAGTGCGGCCTGCCCCTGCCACGCAACCCCAAAGACCATCGCCACAGCCTCCCGTGCCTGACCAGGCAGTAAAGCCAAGAAGAACACCTTATCGGCCTCAGCCTGAGTAAGGTGATCAGAAATTTTTTTACTGGATGTGAAGAACCCTGCGGCAGAGACCGCAGGGCGTCAAAATTAAAAATCTATCCCCTCCCTTGAGGGGGGAGGGTGTTGAAAATATTTTCCATTCATCCACCCTCTCCCTAACCCTCCCCCCTCAAGGGGGAGGGAACTATAAGGTATCCCTGTGGCAAGACCACAGGGAGTTACAATTCATTCAATCTATGGTGAAGAAGAGTTGGGGGAAGATTTTTTCTCTTTTTCTCTCTTTAACCCTCTTATTAATTCTTCCCTCGTTACTTGTTTCGTACTGCCTGTAATCCTGTCGACATAATCGGATGTAATATCCTTTGCCTCCTGTATGTTTCTCACGACATGTGGTGTGAGGAGGATGATCAGTTCGAACCTTTGCTTTTCATTTTGCACGCTGCCAAAAAGATATTTGAGGATAGGAATCCTGCTGAGGAACGGAATACCGGCACTTCCCTGCCTGACGTCTTCTCTTATAAGGCCACCAATAATGATAGTCTGGCCATCCTGTGCAACAAGAGTTGTTTTAGCCTCTGTTTTATCTATGGACGAAAAATCCTGGTCGGCTATTTTCACAGGGGCACCAATCGCAGAAATCTCTTGCGATATTTCGAGTGAAACCAGCCCGCTCTCATTAACCTGGGGTTTCACTTTCAGTATAATTCCTATGTCTTTATACTGAACCGAGGATGTAATCGCACCTGTCAACTCAGTCGTAGTAGTAGGCGTCGTAAGTGTCTGTGTCGCCAGAGGAACCTGCGAACCCACCTGGATGCTCGCCTCGCGGTTATCTGCCACGAGAATATGAGGAGACGCAAGAACCTTCGACCTGCCTTCCTCTGCGAGGGATTGAAGCAATAGTTTTGTATTACCGGCATTATCAATTGCTGTGAATGTGAAATTGGGAGTTTTTGCACTCTTGGCAAGAAGTTCTAAGGGTCCTCTGAGGTTGACAGTGTCATTGTTCCCGAAAGGTTTTAAACCGGTTATCTTAATATCGTTTCGCAGCATCCATGTCATTCCAAAATCGAGGTTGTCTGTCAGACCAACCTGGTAAACAAGTGCCTCTATTAATACCTGTCTTGGGACGATATCAATCTTCTTTATTGCTTCTACTATAGTTGCATAGTCTTCAGGTGTCGCGAGAATGATTATGGTATTCGTTATTTCGTCGGCAAATATCTTCGTAACATCGGAAACAAGTGCTTCTCCGCCTGAAGCTTCTGGGGAACGCGGAGTTGGACTTGGTGTAGGCGCAGGTGTTGCTGTTCTCCCGGTTGTCGGTTGCTGGCCGGTTGGTACCGGGGTGGGAGGTTTCGCGCCAAGGAATATCTGCTGAAGCATGGCTGCCACATCCTTTGCCTTGCTGTTTTGAACAGGGTATACAAAGACTTGCGGCCGTGCTGATTTCAGCTTTTCGCTGTCAAAGAGATCCACAACCTGAAGCAGCCTTTTTACATTGGCATCGGTATCAGCGATTATCAGGAAGTTCGGGGGTACATCAAGAACCGATCCCCCCAGCGAAAGCAACGGTGTGAGGATCTTGATCATCTCTGTTGAACCGATATATTTGAGTTGCACCACCTGAACAATGGCAATGCCTTTCAATTCAACAGCGTTCGGGTCTCTTCCAAAACGGATGGGGGCAGGCTCCTTTGCTATGTCGGCGAGTGCGATAATCCTGTAAAGACCCTTTTCTTCAACAATGGCGATACCATTCAGTCTGAGGATGATCTCCATAACAGGAAGCACCTCATCTTTGGGAATGGGTGTTGTCGTCCTGAAATTGACCCTTCCTTTGATTTTCGGGTCTACGATGTAATTGACTTTCAGCACTTCTCCAAAGATTGTCTGGATCACCTCATAGACGTCTGCGTCATCGAAAAAGAAACTGACATCTGCCGGTTTCTTTTCAGGCTTAGACGGCGCAGGTCTGACGGGTGCCTCCTCTTTAACATCAGGTGGCTTCGCTTCTGTTGGAGGAGCCACTAATTGGGCGGGAGTTTCTCCTTTAACCTCAGGCTGTTTCATCTCTGCCGGCGGGGCCGATGGCACTGGTTTTCCAGGCGCTTCACCTTTAACCTCCGGAGGTCTC
>JBGPPR010000113.1:0-4638 GCA_041488675.1 Thermodesulfovibrionia bacterium | reverse complement strand
TTGCCCGTCATGAAGCTGGTCCAGGCCACTGAGGATACCTCCGGCAAGGTAGATTTCATTCTGTAGAGTTTGCCGGTCTGACATAACTGTGAAAGTTCAGGCATGATCCCCCTCTCCATGTAGTCAACGAGAAGGGTATAGGGTACGCCGTCCAAGCCAACTACGACAACATTTCTGTCTGTTTTCCGTTTTTTAAGGAAATTGAACATAATTACATATATCCGAGTGCTCTCAACTGTTCCATGACCTGTTCTTTGTCCTGTCCGCGGCCCACCCTTTCCGGGGTATGTTCAAGGTCCTGCATCCATGCAGGGATGTCGGAGGCATTGCCGGTGGCATTCTTGGTACCAAGTGACCGGTATCCCAACTTATAGAGTTTATTGTAAGGGATATCATACTTGAATATGGCTATCCAGATATCCCGTTCTCTGAAATGGAGAATTGGATGCACTCTCACATGCTCAGGGTTAGCCCGCGGGCTCAGGTAATCTTCATCTTTTCTTGCCGTCTGTTCATCCCAACGAATGGCTGTGGATAGTGCCGTGAGGTTGTTCTTAACAATGAATTCTCTCATAGGGATTGTCTTCATTAGGTGATTACAGATTGGAGAATCAGGGATGAAACTGAATTCGTGTTCAGTAATTCCTATCTCTTTGAGAGCAGCCTGGTTGGTCTCATTCAGGGATGATATCTTGATGATATCTCCGATATTTGCTGCCTTTGAGCTTACATCTTCATTCTTCAAATAGGCTATCTCAAGGGACCATAGTTTCTCAATGTGACTAACAAATTCTTCTATTTCATCAAAGACATCTCCTTCGTCGATGAACATGCATACCGGCAACTTGACGCCCATTTCATTACATGCCTGCCTGAACAGCCACAGATTGGTCGTGCTGTCTTTGCCACCTGTTATAGCGACGGCAATTTTTTCAATGCCAAATTTCTCAATTGCTCCCCGGATAACAGACTTGGTTTTTTCTGCCTTCCGGTCAACATGGAGACTAAGAAGGCTTTCTTTTTCTTCGGGTGTTATCAAATTTTCCCCTCCTGTATATAGATTTATGATAATGGTAATGCAAAAGTCATGTGTGTTTCAAATAATATCTTATGCACGATCCTTGTGTCTCTAAAGTTTAGAGATTTTATAGGGTTTTTTCAATATGCTGCTCACTCCCAAAATTGTTGATGGGAAGTTGTCATTGCGAGACGAAGTCGAAGCAATCTCATCTCTAAGGGATTGCCACGGTCGAAACGACCTCGCAATGACAGGCGATCAAGGAGTTTTATCTTGTATCAGCAATTTCAGGAGGTTACGGCAGATAGAACTTTTGGAGAAAACTATGATAAATTAATCAAGTGTGAGGAGGGATATCGAGAATATGCTCAAGAGGAAAGATACCTATGTTGTAGCTGTTGTAGGGGCAACAGGCGCCGTTGGAAACGAGATGATTAGAACACTCGAGGAAAGAGACTTTCCCGTTAAGAATTTGAGACTCTTTGCATCAGAGCGTTCTGAAGGGAAGAAACTGAGTTACAGGGATAGGGAGGTCGCTGTGGAAGCCCTGAGAGAGAATTCCTTCGAAGGCATTGATATTGCCCTTTTCTCTGCAGGTGCTGAGAGGTCAAAAGTGTGGGCACCCGTGGCTGTCCGGTCGGGTTGCGTTGTGGTTGACAATTCAAGCCAGTGGAGGATGAATCCGGAGGTTCCACTTGTTGTGCCGGAGGTTAATCCTGATGATCTGGAATGGCATAAAGGAATCATAGCGAACCCAAACTGTTCAACAATACAGATGGTGGTTGTGTTGAAGCCGATCCATGATGCAGCGAAGATACAGAGAGTTGTCGTAACGACCTTTCAAGCCGTCTCAGGGACCGGGCAGAAGGCTATAGACGAACTGTTACAGCAGACAAAGGATTTGCTCAATTTTCGGGAGGCCACATGTAATGTCTATCCCTATCAGATAGCCTTTAATGTTCTGCCCCACATCGATAAGTTTCTCGAGAATGACTATACGAAGGAAGAGATGAAAATGGTGAATGAGACGAGAAAGATCATGGGAGACGACTCGATCAGGATAACGGCAACAACAGTGAGGGTGCCTGTATTCAGAGGACATTCAGAAAGCGTAAATATAGAGACAGAGAGGAAACTTACTGCTAACGATGTCAGGGCGATTCTTTCAAGCGCCCCGGGGGTGGTTGTCTTCGATGCCCCGCACAAGAATGTCTATCCCCTTCCTGTCCATGTCGCCGGCAAGGATGAGACCTATGTTGGGAGGATACGGGAGGATGAATCAATCGAAAAGGGAATCAACCTGTGGATCGTTGCAGACAATCTCAGGAAGGGAGCTGCCCTGAATGCAGTGCAGATAGCTGAGAGGCTGATTGGGAAGGCGTAAAGGTTGATGACCAGGTTACGGTGACGTCCCGAAGGCTACGAGGCCCGTATCGGTTCGATTATAGGTAACGTCCTTTACGAATAACTTAACCGACAAACGAAACGGGCATCGTGACCGTCAGACGACAATCGTATTACATAATAGCCTATGCAAAGTGTTGATTACATCATACATGCCGATTATGTCCTCCCGATGAATGAAGATCTCGCCGTCATCAGGGACGGTGCGGTTGCTGTGCAAGGCGCCAGGATACTGAAGGTCGGTTCTTCGCAAGAGATTTCTAAACAGTATGCCCCGAAGGTAAGGATCAACGGAAAACACAAAGTTGTGTTTCCGGGGCTGATCAATACACATACCCATGCAGCAATGGTCTTTTTCAGAGGCATAGCTGACGACCTGCCCTTGAAAGAATGGCTTGAAAACCATCTATGGCCATTGGAGAATAAGTGGCTGAGCCCTGATTTCATCTCAGATGCGGTCGAGCTTGCCTGTCTCGAAATGCTCAAAGGAGGGGTTACAACTTACAACGACATGTACTTCTACGAGGATGCGGCCGGCGAAGCTACAAAGAAGATTGGGATGAGGGCTGTCTTAGGCGCCGGCATTCTCGATTTTCCGACGAAGTCGGCCAAGACTATCCAGGAGTACTTTGCAAATGCAGAGTCCTTTATAAAAGGTTGGAGAGGCGACAACCTTATAACTCCCTGTATCGCTCCTCACGCACTTTATACCTGCGGCACTGAGACATTGAAGAAGGCGAGGCATCTTGCTGACAAGTTTGATATCCTGATCCACGTACACCTTTCTGAAACAAAGTGGGAAGTAGAAGAGATCAGAAAAAAACATGGGATGATGCCTGTAACATATCTTGACAGTCTTGGCTTTCTTGATGAGAGGGTACTCGCTGTCCATTGCGTTTGGTTAACGGATCATGAGATAGAAATGCTTGCGGGAAGGAGAGTGGGTATTTCCCACTGCGTCGAGAGCAATCTTAAACTTGCCGCAGGAATTGCGCCCGTAGTGAAGATGCTGAAGGCCGGGGTAAAAGTGACATTTGGAACAGACGGCGCTGCGAGCAATAATGATTTGAATGTCCTCAGTGAGATGTCCACAGCCGCAAAGATTCATAAGGCCGTATCAGAAGACCCTACTGCCCTTGATGCAAGAACGGCCCTTCTCATGGCAACAAGGTGGGGGGCAGAGGTGTTAGGGCTTGGACATGTCACAGGAAGTATCGCGGAAGGTAAAGCGGCGGACCTTGTTATGGCAGATCTTAATAAACCACATCTTATGCCGCTTTATAACATTTACTCACACATCGTTTATTCCATGAGGCCTTCAGATGTGGAACTGGTAATGGTGGATGGAAAAGTGGTTATTAGTGACGGGAAACTCACAACGGCTGATGAGTCAGAAATCCTTCAGAAAGCCAGGTACTGGTCTGAAAAGATCAGCAGTCTGTGATCTATCAGCCCAGATTATTCACTGCTCGTAAAGGAGCAGAGCAGATGCAGTATCATCGCTCATTCTCGGTCCGCATCTGCGGACCTCCGAGGTACAGATTGTCAGCCGCCTCGGAGCGGTGAACACTCTGTAAAGCCGCTCCGATACCGCATCTGCTCTGATTGGTCAAAAAATCTATGAATAATCTGGGTTCACTCATGTAGCCCTTCTCTTGCTCTGTCACTCCTCCGCCTGAGGCGGATCGGGAGTCCTTCAGTAAGAAAGATTCTCTCCTCAGCGAGTCGCCCGAGGCGACCGGACAAGCCGGAATGACAAAATTACAACTGAGATAAGACATGAGATTGCGAGCATTATTTTTATCTATCGGTTTTTATCTCAAATATCTTTTCCCTTGATGACTGGCCTTTCAATAAGACTACTTGGGATTGAGGTACTCCAAAATATTCAGATAGGACCTTTATTACTGCTTTGTTAGCTTTGCCTTCCTGCGGTTTTTCCTTAACCCGGATAAGGAAATGACTTTCGTTAACCTTCTCGATCTTCTCTTGCCTGGCATTCGGTTTTACTTTTACGGAGATTTTCATAACCCAGCTTTAAACACATAGGGGAAAATATAGTATTGTTCCAGAAATGTCATTCTGGCTTGTCCAGAATCCTTCTGAATCCCGAAGACGTTGAAATGCTCCAGGACCTCATCGTTGCTGCAGCAAATGAGGCTCTGCGTCGTGCCCATGAAATGGTCAACAGCGAAATGTCAAAACTAACCGGGGGA
>JBGPPR010000112.1:0-4668 GCA_041488675.1 Thermodesulfovibrionia bacterium | reverse complement strand
GCTGGTCGTAGATCATAGCTTTCAATGACGGATATTCGATGACAACAGAAGGAGCACCCGCAGAATTCAGCACGGGTAACGGCATTTCTCTGTAAATAACAGTTTTTTTGAATTCCTCTTTGATTGCGTTTCCAATCTTCTCGGAAAGAACCTTACTTTTGCCTACATATTTTTTCTGCCTTGATGAAAGACTGTACTGGTCAACCATCTCATTCGATCCTTCTGCTTTAAACTTAGCGATATAGAGGACAAAATCCTCAGACATCGAGGAATGGAGACTTAGAAATATATCAGGGGTTTTCTGATTGACAAACCTTATTCTTTCAATCAGCGACATATATTGATCCGCTTTACGCGTGAGAAAGACTCTTTTGCCTTTTTTCGAGAGGATAGTGTCTAAATCTTGAGCGAGGCTAAGGCTAATATCTTTTTCTTTCATATTGTTCGAGGTGATGCCGTAATCGTAGCCGCCATGTCCTGCATCAATGACAAAAATCTTAGAGAGTATTTCTATGGATTGCTTCTTCTCTTTCTGTATATCGAACACAATTCTCGCTGGGGAGGATAGCCTGAAAATTTTTGTTTCGGCCTGCTCTTTCAAATTGATCGTTAACAATTTATCCGTTGCCACTGCCTCAAAGGGTGGTTCTTTTTGTGCTATCAGGCCGAATTGTCGGGGGAACTCTATTTTTATCTGGGATGCTGATGTAGTTATTTTGGTATTCGTCAGGAAAGGTTCTTCAGACTCCAATACGATACGCATCATCTTATCCTGTGTGCTGAACTTCAGCAGGACATCCGTCTTTTTCTGGGCAAACAGAGGGACCGCAAAAACCAATAAAATCAAGAATAAGAACAGCCCTATTTTTACCTGAAAATAAGTCTTTCCCATCACGATGAAAAGCTGTTTTTCTCCCAAAGAGTTACAAAAAAATTTCATTTACCAAATTGAAAACGAATCTCAAAAAGATATTTTCTGGTGGAGGCGGCGGGAATCGAACCCGCGTCCGAAAGTATGCTAACTCAGGTTTCTACATACTTATTCTGCCTTTTTGTCTCGGATAATGAAACGCCGGCAGACGGGCTTTTCATTATCCTATCCCCTTTTGTCTTACCCCAAGGTCAGGAGAAGCACCCTGAGGCCAGTCTGCTATCCAGCACTATCCCTGAAACACAGACAATCTCAGAGTAGTGCGCCGCTTTAATTAAGCAGCGAGTGCCAGTTCGTTATTGGCTTTTGTGTTTGTTTCCGCCTTTTTACATGGTGACGGAACCATGGCATGCTGCCTGAGCCTCATAACCCCCGTCGAGACCTTTCGCCCCCGGAGAACAGAAATCAGATAACAGAGAACAGAAAAAAGATTTTCCTCTGGTATCTCTATCTGTATTCTGTCATCTGTTTCTGATGGCTCTTGCTATTTCTCTTTTTGCCTCTTTTTCCTTTATTACCTCCCTTTTTTCAAAGACTTTCCTGCCTCTGGCCAGGGCTATTTCGATCTTTGCAGAAGGACCCTTAAAATATATCTTAAGAGGTATAAGCGTAAATCCTCTCACAGCTATTTTGCCCCTCAGCCTGTTTATTTCTTTCCGGTGCAAAAGGAGTTTCCTTGTTCTCAGAGGATCGTGGTTCATAATATTTCCGTGACTGTAAGGGCTGATATGGCAGTTGAGCATAAAGACTTCATTATCTTTGATGATCACATAACTGTCCTTCACATTTGCTTTTCCCTCTCTGAGGGACTTTACCTCGGTCCCTGAAAGAGCAATCCCAGCCTCCAGGGTATCTTCTATATAATAGTCATGATAGGCTTTTCTGTTCTGACAGACAACTTTCATTTATTATTCTAACATTTTGGAAGACCTGCCCACACAGGAGTAGTTAAACCCTTTATGCTTAAGCTTTTGTGGGTCATAGATATTTCTCAAATCAAAGAAATAAGGTTCTCTAAGGAGCTTCTTCAGTCTATCGAGTTCGAGGTTTCTGAACTGGTTCCATTCTGTCACGATAACAAGGGCATTTGCACCTTTCACCGCATCATAGGGATCTTTGCAGTACGTGATATCAGGGAAGATACTCTGTGTGACTTTCATGGAAACCGGATCGTAAGCTCTGACCTTTGCATTCTCCTCCTGAAGTCTTCTGATGATATTGAGGGAAGGAGCTTCCCGAATGTCATCCGTGTTCGGTTTGAAAGAAAGCCCCAGGATCGCAATCGTTTTGTTTTTCAGAATACCCATCGCAGCTCTGATTTTTTCAATTATCGATTCCCATTGCCTCTCGTTAGCTCTTATCGCGGCATCCACGATACCGAGCTCAACACCCTGTTCCTCAGCCATTTTCAAAAGGGCTCTTGTGTCTTTTGGCAGGCAGGAACCACCGTAACCAGGTCCCGGATGAAGAAATTTAGGACCGATTCTCTGGTCGAGACCCATGCCTTTTGCGACCATATGGACATCAGCGCCTACCCTCTCGCAGAGATTCGCAATTTCGTTGATAAAAGAGATCTTCGTTGCGAGAAAAGAGTTAGAGGCATACTTAATAAGCTCCGCGCTTTCAATGTTTGTTATTACAAAAGGGGTTTCTATAAGATAGAGTGGTTTGTAAAGGTCCTTCATTATGGAGGCAGCCTGTGTGCTGCTTGCACCAATCACAACCCTGTTCGGCCTCATAAAGTCCTCTATTGCAGAGCCCTCCCTAAGGAATTCAGGGTTTGAAACGATATCAAAATCGGCCTGCTCTCTCAGATGCTCAGAGACTATCCTCCTTATCCTATCCCCTGTTCCAACGGGGACAGTACTCTTCGTAACGATAACTCTATATCCATCCAGATTTGAGGCTATCTCTTTGGCGACCTCCTCAACATACTTGAGGTCTGCCGAGCCATCTCCCCTGGGAGGGGTTCCAACGGCTATGAAGATAACCAGAGAGGACCTGACAGCGTCTGCGATATCCGTACTGAAAGTGAGCCGTCCTTCTTTCATGTTTCTGTGCACGAACTCCTCAAGCCCGGGCTCAAAAAAGGGGATGGTCCCTTCCTTTAAAGATCTTATCCTTTTCTTATCCTTATCGATGCATGTCACGAAGATGCCGAATTCTGCAAAACAGGCTGCTGTGACAAGTCCCACGTAGCCCATTCCGATCACTCCTATATGCATATGTCTCTCCTTTTCATAGTTAATTTCCCTTTTTTCCCCACGCTTTTGCGTATTTCAAGAAAGTATAATAACTGTAAAGAAGTGACAGTATCAATCCATGTGTCCCGTCAAGAAAACCCATCCTCAAGAAAAACATCTTAAAAAACGTAAAGAAGGGGCGCGCTGTGAGGGAGAGAATTCCGGGTCTTATGCCCTGTCTGTACATCTCCTTTGCCGAGAGAGTTGAATAGTCTTCCAACTTCTTTGAGAAATCAGAGAGGCTTTTCGAAGTATAGTGCTCCATGGGATTTTTGAGATACCCTGTACTTCCTTGAACGACTACCTTTTCATGCACCTCACGTTTTTCAATATGAGCACTGTCTTTCCTGAAAAGACGAAGGGTATAATCCGGCCACCAGCCACTGTGTCGAATCCACCGATCGAGAAAAAAGTTTTTTCTCGGTATATAGAAGCCGCTGCAGTCTTTATCGTTCAGAACGCTCGCAATCTCTGACTTCAGTTCCCGTGTGATTCTTTCATCGGCATCTAATATCAAAACCCAGGGTAAAGAGGCCCTGTCGATTCCTTTCTGTTTCTGATCTGCGTAACCCTTCCATTCTTCCTGATAAACCGACTCTGTATATTTTCTGCAAATGTCGACAGTTCTGTCTGAACTAAAAGAATCTATTACTACTATTTCGGAAAAATCCTTCACGCTCGCGATGGCATCTCCGATATTTTTTTCTTCATCTTTTGTTACGATCACTACCGATACTGGTATCAATGATTCGCTCCAATGGGGACGGCTACTTTTGTATGGTATATTAATGTATGATTATTATTCCTGCAATAGATTTGGTAGACGGGCAGTGTGTCAGGCTTTTCCAGGGCAAGAAGGAGGCCGTAACAACATATTCGAACGATCCTGAAGCTGTCGCAAGACGGTGGGAATCCCTCGGAGCAGAACTGATTCATATTGTGGACCTCGATGGCGCATTCACCGGCAATCAGGTAAACCTCGATGCTATAGGAAAAATCAGACAATCGGTGAAAATTCCCCTTCAGGTCGGAGGAGGGATAAGGAACGCAGAAAGTATCACGAGACTCTTCTCATTAGGTATCGGGAGAGTTATTATCGGGACTGCCGCAATAGACGATCCTGAATTTCTGAAATATTCTTGCAGCAGATATCCGGGCAGGGTCTTAATAGGCATCGATGCGAAAGATGGCATGGTCGCCATTAAGGGATGGGAGGAAGTTACGTCTCTTGATGCAAGAGAATTTGCAGAGCATTTGGAGGTTGCCGGTGCGGCTGGTATTATTTATACTGATATAGCACGGGATGGTACACTTTCAGGTCCAAATGTTGAAGCTATACGAAGGATGGTCAAGAGCATGAATGTGCCGGTAATCGCAGCCGGTGGAGTTTCCGATATCGGGGATATCAGGAATCTCATGGAAATAGAGAATCTCTGGGGAGTGATAACGGGAAAAGCAATTTATGCAGGGACACTTGATCTCAGAGAAGCAATT
>JBGPPR010000111.1:0-4683 GCA_041488675.1 Thermodesulfovibrionia bacterium | reverse complement strand
GTTGCCCTCTCCTTGCCTTCTCTTAGGGTAGCTTCAATAAACTCTGAACTCCTGAGGGAAATACGTTCTGTAAGGAAGACGGGTTTTACCATCGCACCTGAGGCAGGCAGCGAGAGACTTAGAAAGATTATTAATAAAGATTTTTCTGAGGATGATTATGAAAAAGCCCTGCAATCTCTTTTCGAAGAAGGATGGCACAACGTAAAACTCTATTTCATGATCGGCCTGCCAACAGAAGAAGATGAAGATATAGAGGCGATTATTACGATGGCCAAGAAAGCGCTGAGGATCGCAAAACAGCATACGAGAAGATTTGTCAATATCAAGGTCGGCGTTTCTCCTTTTGTTCCGAAACCTCACACGCCTTTTCAGTGGCACGGGCAGGACACCCTTGATGAGCTTAGACGGAAAAGAGATCATCTAAGAAGCGTCCTGACTAAGAAGGGATTTCATGTCAAGGCACATGACGTAGAAATGAGCCTTCTTGAAGCTGCATTCTCACGAGGAGATGAGTCCCTCGCGGCCTTGGTTGAAAAAGCCTGGTCATTGGGATGCAGGCTTGACGGCTGGTCGGATGTTTTTGACATGAAAAAGTGGGAAACAGCGATGGATCTTACAGGGATTAACGCAGCGGATTTTGCACTAAGGACCTATGAGAAGACGGACCAACTTCCCTGGGAACATATAGACATTGGTGTGACAAAAGAGTTCCTGTGGAGGGAAAACAGGAGAGCCCTTGAAGCCTGTATCACCCCTGATTGCAAAAATATCTGTCAGAATTGTGGACTTGGATGTAATGATAGTAAAAAACTGCAAGTTGCAAGTATAAACTCCGAACTCCGAACTCCGAACTCAAATCCCCCCTTTACTAAATGGGGGTCTGGGGGGCTTATAAAGCTCTTCAAGCCCGTCAGAATCAGGCTCGAATTTTCAAAGACAGGGAGATTAAGGTGCCTCTCACATCTTGAAGTCATGGCAGTTTTCCATAGAGCGATGAGGAGAGCATCGTTTCCTGTCGTGTATTCTGAGGGCTATCACCCTTCTCCCAAAATATCTTTTGGTCCTCCTCTTGGAGTTGGGATTGGGGGCTTAAGTGAGTACTTGGATATGGAGATAATCCCGCCTTTTGATATCATTATGAACAGGAAAAGACTGAACAACACACTCCCTGAGGAAATTTCTGTGAAAGATATGGCGGTCATTTCATTAAAGGAGGAATCTCTCAGTAGCTTTATAACAAGGTATGAGTATGAAATAAAAGGCGGAGACTTCTTACATGTCAATAGTTTCCTGCAGGAAAAAGAGATACATGTGCAGAGAGAACGGCTTGTCATGAATATTAGGGCTATGGTTGAAGAGGCAAGGCAGATAGATGACGAAACAGTACATGCAGTAGTTGTGGATCAGGGGGATATGAAAGTGAGAATTGGAGAACTTTTTCCCGTGCTCTTTCGAGCACCGTTGGAGGAACTGGAAATAACAAGGTTAGCCATCTATGGATGGAAAAGCGGCTGGGTAAAACCACTAGAACGGAGTTCACAATGGACAGCGAAATCCTGATTAATGTGACGCCAGAAGAAACCAGGGTTGCCTTGCTCGAAGGAGGACTGGTTGTAGAGTTTTATGTGGAGAGAAAGCATGATGCAAGCCTCGTCGGAAATATTTACAAAGGCAGGGTCTTGAAAATTCTTCCGGGCATGCAATCAGCTTTCATTGACATCGGACTTGAAAAGGCGGCATTCCTCTACATTACTGATATCCGGGCTGATATAGGTGATATAGAGGAATACGTACCCCTTATTGAAGAGAAGGATAATTCTCTTGAACTGGTCTCGAAGAAAGGGAAACCAGAATTTACGATAGAAGACCTTGTGCAGGAAGGACAGGAAATTCTCGTCCAGGTGTCGAAAGACCCCATCGGTAGTAAGGGAGCACGCCTTACTTCCTATGTGACGCTTCCCGGTAGATATCTTGTGCTGATGCCTAATGTGGAACACGTAGGCATCTCGAGAAGAATACTGGACGAGGAAGAGAGAGCGAGACTCAAGGGCATTGTCGAAGGACTAAGGCCAAAAGCCTATGGACTCATTATACGGACAGCAAGTGAAGGTTCTACAGAAGAAGATGTCAGGAAAGACCTTGAGTTTCTCCTCCTATTATGGGAAACGATCTTGAAGAAAGAAGATAAAGTTGGCGCACCGTCGATGCTTTACAGCGACCTCGACCTTGTTTTCAGGAGCGTGAGGGACCTGATGAGCCCTGATGTCAAGCGGCTTGTCATTGACTCGGAAGAGGAGTATGAAAAGCTGAAAGATTTTGTCAGGACTAACTTTGAAAAGCTTTTGGGGAAAATAGAATTATATGAAGGCATGGAACTCGTATTCGACGCCTTCGGGATAGAGATTGACATCTCGAGAGCTCTCGGAAGAAAGGTATGGTTGAAATCCGGAGGATATATCATTATAGACCAGACAGAGGCGATGACTGTCATAGATGTGAACACCGGTAAATTTGTGGGGAAAGAAGAGCTTGAGGACACAATATTTAAGACCAACATCGAGGCAGTCAAAGAAATAGCATATCAGATAAGACTCAGGAACTTGGGTGGCATAATCATTGTGGATTTTATAGATATGGAAAGACTTGAAAATAGGGAGAAGGTGTTTAATGCGTTTGTCGAGGCGATGAAAAAAGATAAGGCCAAAAATACCATATCCCATATTACTGAACTCGGACTGATACAGATGACGAGGAAGCGTGTCAGAGAGAGCCTTGGGAGAATACTCTGCGAGTCCTGTCCGTATTGTGAAGGCAAAGGCTTTGTCAAGTCACCCCGGACACTATGTTACGAGATATTCAGAAAGATAAAAAAGATTGCGATACGTGGCGGGAAGCAGATCATTGTTACAGCCCATCCTTTGGTTGCAGAGCTTCTCTCTGATGAGGAGCGACCGGGTCTGGAAGTAATAGAAAATTTATATAATGTTAAAGTCACTGTACGGGAGAATCGAAATTTCCATCAGGAGAATTATGAAGTCGCAGTGCTTTAATAAGGGTTATTGTGCCTTGAATTCTATGTATGAAAAAGTAATAAGCAAAGAAAATAGCCGAGGCATCTTGCCTCGGGTAAAAATAGATGTCAGGCAAGATGCCTGACCTATTTTCCTTGACTCACCCTTGCCCTCTCCCTCCGGGGGAGAGGGGATTATGGCTGTTTCCTCCCCCTTGAGGGTCGCCTCAGGCGACTCGCCGAGGAGAGGGGAGGGTTGGGAGAGGGTGAAATGTCAATACTATTTTGATCTTGCATGGACACTAAGTTAACAGAACTCATAACGATCCTTAAAAGTATGCAGAGTGCTGTTCTTGCCTATTCAGGTGGTGTCGATAGTACATTTCTGCTCAAGGCGCTGCAGAACTCCGGTATAAGGACTCTTGCCGTTACTGCTGTGTCAGAAATAACTCCACTCAACGATTTACATATTGCAAATGAAATGACGGCAGGACTGGGAATAGAGCACAGGATCATAGAAACAGATGGACTTTCGATAGAGGAATTTGTGAGGAATACACCGGAAAGATGTTTTTTCTGTAAGGATGAACTTTACAAGAAGCTCTCTGACATAGCTATATCCGAAGGATACATGTTTGTACTGGATGGGAGCAACGGAGATGACACTCAGGATTACAGGCCCGGGATGAAGGCGGCAGCAAAATATAATGTGAGAAGCCCCTTAATAGAGGCGAGTCTTTCAAAAAAAGACATCAGAGAACTGTCGAGACAACTTGATCTTTCAACGTGGGATAAACCTTCTTCTCCTTGCCTTGCCACACGGTTTCCCTATGGCCGGCGAATTACAAAGGGTGCATTAGAGAGGGTGGGGAAAGCAGAAGACTTCCTCAGGGGACTCGGCTTCCATGAAGTGAGAGTGAGAGTCCACGACATGGTTGCGCGGATAGAGGTTGGCGAGGAGGAAATTGGCTTGCTCTTAATTTCGGAAAGGAGAAGCCTTATCTCTGAGAAACTGAAATCTTTTGGATATCGGTTTGTATCCCTTGACCTTGACGGCTACAGAACGGGAAGTATGAATAGAATGCTTGAAAAAGAACATTTACTTGAGGGGAAATATGATTAACATGTTCAGTGATATGATCCGTGGTAACAGATTATTTGTTGTTCTTTTGTTTCTTCTCGTATGCTCATGTTCATCAAAATTAGCTGCAGTTAAACCTGGCGAGACTTTTGAACCTGAAAAGGCATTTGAAAAGGCGAATGGATTGCTTGAGAAAAAAGATTACGAGGAGGCAAGAACTGCTTTTCTCGAAATCAAGAACAGAGATACTTCCAGGAAATTCGCACCTCTTGCCCAGCTTAAGATCGCAGATTCCTATGTGAAGGAGGGCGAGTCTGAACTTGCGATTGCCGAGTTCCGGAAGTTTCTGGAGGCATATCCAGACCATAAATATGCCGTGTATGCCCAATATCAGATTGCTTCTGCCTATTTCGACCAGATAGAAGGTCCTGAACGCGGGTATAGCGGTGCTGCCAAGGCTCTTGAAGAATTCGAGAAGCTTAAGAAGATGTATCCGAGGAACCCTTACAGGGAAGTTATTGATATTAAAATTCAAAAATGCAGAAATGTGATAGCCGGTTACGAGTTCCTTGTCGGAGAATTCTATTATAAG
>JBGPPR010000110.1:0-4783 GCA_041488675.1 Thermodesulfovibrionia bacterium | reverse complement strand
AAGAGCTGAAAGAGATATTCGAGAAGAACCTTGACAGTAAAGTTTCATCATTATTATCTTCACTTGATCTGAAAGATATTATATCTTCCTCTCTTACTCCCTTAATAAAAGATTCGGTCGATAAGATATTGGGTGAAGCAGTGCCCGACATTACAGAGAAAGTAATTCACGATGAGTTGAAAGGCATATTTGAAGAGAGATCTCTTACTCCCGTGATAAAAGATTCAGTAGATAGGATACTGGGTGAAACGGTGCCCGACATTACAGAGAAAGTAATGCACGATGAGTTGAAAGGCGTATTTGAAGAAACAGCTATTACTCCTCTGATTAAAGATTCGGTTGATAAAATACTGGGTGAAACGGTGCCTGGCATTACAGAGAGAGCAATGCACGATCAATTGAAAGGCATATTTGAAGAAACAGCAAATGCGCAAATAACCTCCCTTTTATCTTCAGTTGATATAAAGGAAACTGTAGCGTCTTCTCTTACGTCCCTCATAAAAGAACCGATTGAGAAGGCTGTGAGTGAGATCGTACCCTCCGTAACTGAAAAGGTGCTCACCGATACTTTAAAACCCTTTATGGAATCTCTTACGAGGGAAGCTGAACGAGTAATAAATACGAATATACCGGAAGTTACAGAGAGAATTTTTAAAGATACTTTAAGTAATTCCCTTAGTTCTGTTGTGCAAGCGACAGAGGAAACAATGGGTGAAATTTTGCCTGAGCTTATTGTGAGGATGCTCAGGGAGGAACTGAAAGTATCCTTTGATTCTCTGAAAAAGGAAGTAGAAAGAGTAATTTGGAAGACTGTACCTGACCTTGCAGAGTCATTAATTTCAAAGGAAATTGAGAGGATAAGGTCAGAATTTTAGAGAAGAGTTACAATCCGAAAGGTATCGAAGAAAGTTGGTATGAATATTGGGTCTCCAAAGGCTATTTTAAACCGGACACGTCCTTAGGAGACAATGTCTTTTCTATTGTTATACCGCCTCCAAATATTACAGGTTCTCTCCACATGGGTCATGCCCTTAACGCCGTTCTCCAAGATGTCCTGATACGCTGGAAGCGGATGTCGGGTTGTAAAGTGCTTTGGCTACCTGGAACAGACCATGCAGGTATTGCAACCCAGAATGTTGTGGAAAAGCAACTTGCATCCGAAGGACTCGACCGACACAGGATTGGCAGGGAAGCCTTTATCGAGCGTATATGGAAATGGAAGGCAGAATATGGCGGGAAAATTATTCATCAATTAAAGAGCCTTGGCGCCTCGTGTGATTGGTCGAGAGAAAGATTTACCCTGGATGAGGGCCTCTCAAGGGCTGTGCGGGAGGTCTTTGTGAGATTATACGAAGAAGATCTGATATACAGGGACGACCGGCTGATTAACTGGTGCCCGCGTTGTCAGACTGCACTGTCGGACCTTGAAGTGGAACACGAAGAATTCGAAGGTAAACTTTCGTTCATAAAATATCCACTTACCCCCCCTGTACCCCCCCTTGCAAAGGGGGGGATAGAGGGGGGGTATATAACGGTGGCCACAACGAGGCCTGAGACGATGCTTGGTGATACTGCAGTGGCGGTTCAAACCGATGATCCTCGTTACAAAGGTCTTATAGGTAAGATCCTGAACTTGCCTCTTACGAAAAGGAGGATTCCGATAATTGCAGACAATGCTGTTGATCCCTCTTTTGGAACGGGTGCGGTTAAAGTCACGCCGGCGCATGACTTTAATGACGAGGCGATAGCAAAAAGGCATACGCCGCCTTTAGAATTCATCACGGTTATTGGGAAAGATGGCAATATGACAGACGAAGCAGGGAGCAGATATAAAGGCAGGGACAGATATGAATGCAGAAGGATGGTGCTTAATGATCTTAAGGAGCAAAGGCTTTTGGAAAAAGAGGAGAAATACAAACATTCTCTCGGTCACTGCTACAGGTGCAAGACTGTCATAGAACCTTTGTTGACCCTCCAGTGGTATGTCAACGTGAAGCCTCTTGCTTATGAAGCAATAAAGGTTGTCAGAGAAGGAGGGATTAGAATTGTACCAGGCTCATGGGAAAACACTTACTTTGCCTGGATGGAAAACATCAGGGATTGGTGTATATCCCGCCAGATATGGTGGGGACACAGGATACCGGCATGGTACTGCCAGGAAAAGAAGAGTGAACAGTGCAGAGCAAAAAATGGCATTATTGTGTCACGGGAAGACCCTGTTCGATGTCCGTACTGTGGTTCACAAAAATTCGTTCAGGATGAGGATGTTTTAGATACATGGTTTTCGTCTGCCCTCTGGCCTTTTTCGACTCTCGGCTGGCCTGATAATACAGTCGATCTTGAGACCTTCTATCCGACGACAGTCCTTGTGACGGGTTTCGACATCATCTTTTTTTGGGTAGCGAGAATGATCATGATGGGTCTTAAATTTGAGAAAAATGTGCCTTTCAGGGATGTCTATATTCATGCCCTTGTCAGGGATATTAAAGGTCAGAAGATGTCAAAATCAAAAGGTAACGTTGTTGACCCCCTGACAATGATGGAAAGATACGGTACGGATGCCTTCAGGTTTACCCTTGCTGCTTTTGCTGCACAGGGCAGGGATGTCAAGTTTTCAGAAGATCGGGTTGAAGGATACAGGCACTTTGTGAATAAACTTTGGAACGGAGCGCGATTTATCATGATGAACATACAAACCGCCGACACCCGGAAATCTGCAGTTCTTCCGGAGATGACAGCGCTCAATTTATCGGCCAGGTGGATATTGAGCAGACTTGCCGTTACGGCCGAAAGTGTGAACAAGGCCCTTGATGAGTACCGGTTCAATGATGCAGCATCTGACATATATAAGTTTGTATGGCATGAATTCTGCGATTGGTATATAAAGATGGCAAAATCGGATATCAAGAATCCTGAAATTCAGAAGAATGTCATCGAATGTCTCCTTTACACCCTTGATGCTTCTCTCAGACTCCTTCATCCGTTTATGCCTTTTGTTACAGAAGAAATATGGCAGAAGATACCTCATCTCAGGAGAGATGGAGAGAGGGTTGGTGAGAGTATCATGATTTCTGAATTTCCGAACTCCTTGCCACGAGATTATCAGGCTGAAGAAGACATGTCTTATATAATCGATGCTGTGGCCGGGATAAGAACAATCAGGGGGGAACTAAACGTCCAGCCTTCTTCTGAACTGAATGTGGTTATTAAGGCATATCATCAAAAGGCGCAGGAAATTCTGAGAAAAAATATGATATATCTGAAAAAACTCGGAAATGCCGGTGAGATAAAGATAGGCGCAGAAGTTGAAAAGCCGGAGGGTTCAGCAACATGCGTAAAAAGCTCTATGGAGATCTATGTTCTTCTCAGAGGAGTTTTGAATATTAAAACGGAACTGGATAGACTGGGAAAGGCTAAAGGCGATGTTGAGGAATCTCTCTCTTTTCTCAATAAGAAACTCTCGAATGAAGACTTTCTCCTGAGGGCGCCGAAAGAGGTTGTCGAGAAGGAAAGAGTGAAGTGTGAGGAACTCAGCATGAGGAAGGAGAGAATTATGGAGAGTATCAAAAAACTGAGAGAAGTTGGAGGTGAGAAGTGATGTCAAAAGAAAAAGAAATTGAAAAAAGTGACCTTGAATTTGTTGAAGGTGAGTTTATCAATATAAAGCAGAGTACTGTGAGATCAGTTGAAGGAGGGCATGTAGAGCTTCAGCAAGTGGGCGCACTCAGTATTGATGCTGAAAGAATGGAAGTTACCCAGGGTGCCTCTGTCATACTCAAGGGAAATGACGTTACGCTCAACCAGAGTATGTGTGCTCTTATAGCCGGTGAAAATGTGTCAATGCAGTTTTCATTCTCCCCGGTCTCTATTTCAAAAGAAAATACCGAAGTGAATAGATCTGCAGTGGGTATTTTGGCGGCACAATCTGTGAAGGCGGAAAATACATCAGCACTCCTCATTATTGCGAATAAGGTAGAAGGAAATGTAACAACCCTTCTTGACTGGCGTTCCGCCCTTGCCCTGGGTGCAACCTTCGGAGGATTACTGGGCTTCCTTTCTTTAATGAAAAGGAGATAGGGTGTACATACCCCCGAGTGTGGTTGAGGTCATTTGCCGCGCTCTTCAGGAAGATATAGGCGACGGAGACATCACGACATCTTTACTGATACCTGAAAGGAGTCAATCAAGGGCGAGGTACATTGCCAAGGAACGGTTCGTTCTGGCAGGTTTCCCCTTTGCCCGGGAGGTTTTTCGTGTTCTTGATTCTTCAACGGTGTTAAAGCCCTTATATCGTGAAGGATCAATGGTTGAAAAAGGTAATGTGATTGCTGAACTATCAGGGAGAACACACTCTATTCTGAAAGGAGAGAGGATAAGCCTTAACATACTTCAGCGCCTCTCCGGCATTGCTACCCTGACGCATATGTATGTGAAGAAAATAAAGGGGCTTAAGGCAAAGATTCTGGACACGAGAAAGACAACACCATGTCTCAGATTTATGGAAAAGTATGCGGTGAAGATGGGAGGAGGATATAACCACAGGTCCGGACTTTATGATGGAATTCTTATAAAAGATAACCATATTAAGGTATCGGGAAGCATTCAAAAAGCTGCGAGGGCTGCAAAGAAAGGACATCATCTTTCGAAGATCGAGGTTGAAGTCGGAACCCTGAAGGAACTTCGGGAAGCATTAGAAGGTGGCGCAGATATCGTGATGTTGGACAATATGTCGCTGAATGATATGAAGATGGCTGTGAAGATCGCGAAGGGAAGGGTACTCGTT
>JBGPPR010000109.1:0-4828 GCA_041488675.1 Thermodesulfovibrionia bacterium | reverse complement strand
TGTTTTAGAGACGAGGATCTGCGTGCAGACAGACAGCCTGAATTTACGCAGGTTGATTTGGAAATGTCCTTTGCCGGCAGAGAGGATGTTATCCAAATCATTGAAGACATGATGAACAGGCTCTTCAAAGATGTTCTCGCCGTGGAGATCAAGACACCTTTTGAAAGATTGAGCTATCACGAATCACTTGAAAGGTTCGGTAGTGATAAGCCGGACTTGAGATTCGGCCTGGAACTCGTAGACATGGCCGACTTATCAGAGAAGGGATCATTTCGCGTATTCCTCGAAACTCTTCGTGCAGGTGGAAGAATTAAGGCGATTAACGGCAAAGGCCTGGCATCTCTCTCAAGGAAGGAGATAGATTTGCTTACTGAAGAGGCCATGTCTTCCGGTGCAAAAGGACTTGCATGGATAAAAGTGAAGAATGGGTTTGAATCGCCGATCGCAAAGTTTTTCAGTGAAGACATCCTGAAAGAAATGGCCAAAAGGCTCAGGGCGGAAGAAGGTGATCTGATGCTTTTTGTTGCTGATGGTGAAAAGATCGTTCATGATGTGTTAGGCAGGATGAGAATCGAACTTGGAAAGAGGTTGAACCTGATAACGTCTGGATATAAGTTTGTATGGATTACTGACTTCCCGCTCTTTGAATGGAATAAAGATGAAACCCGTTTTGAGGCAATGCACCATCCTTTTACCTCTCCGACGGACAAAGATGTGGAGAAACTGTTCTCGGCGAATATTGATAACCTTAAGCCTTCGTCCCCAGATTTCAGTCTTATCACTACGGCAAGAGCAAAGGCATATGATATTGTTCTCAATGGTTATGAAATTGGAGGCGGTAGCATTCGTATCTACAGGCGTGATCTACAGAGGAGGATGTTCGAAATTCTTGGAATATCAGAAGAAGACGCAAGGATTAAATTCGGCTTCCTGTTGGATGCTTTTGAATATGGCGCTCCTCCCCATGGAGGAATAGCGCTCGGACTCGACAGGCTTGTAATGATTATGGTTGGTGCAACATCCATAAGAGACGTAATTGCCTTTCCAAAGACTCAAAAAGCATCATGCCTTATGAGTGGCTCTCCTTCACAAGTCGAGCAAAAACAGTTGAAAGAACTTTCTGTAAAGATAGATCTTCCATAAGACGCATTTTCTTCTTTTGCTTATGGCTACAATGGAAATCAAAAATCAGATCAATGCCTTACCAGTTAAGCGTTTGAGCGTTTTTGATAAAAGAAAATGCGATAAGAGATAATATGCCAAGATGAAATAGCTTCAAGATAATATCGGGACCCTATCAGAGCATTCTACTTCTTGCTAAGGAGGGAAAACAGGGGAGGTCATTTTTTAACCAAGTGGCACTCAAATTGAGTTTTCCGAAATTGATATTGTAAAATGTTTCTATACACTTGAATTTTCAGTATTCTCTATAATCTGAATGTAAGGCAACAAGAACGATGGCGGCTGATGGAATAGGACTGGTAAGGATGAACGACAGAATCATCGAAGAGATCAAGAAAAAAGCTATCGAAGGTAAACTTCCCTGCGCCGCTGCGAGACAGATCGCAGAGGAGCTTGGCGTTTCCTACAGAGATGTTGGTGAGGCTGCTGATCTGCTCCGCATAAAGATCACCAGTTGCCAGCTCGGCTGTTTCTGATGGGGACAATCCTCTTTGAATTAGCCTTGATTTTCTATTTTACAGCAACACTCGTAAGCATAATAGCGCTGTTCAAAGAAAAGAGAATCATATCATACCTCATGCTTTCCCTCGTCGGTATCGGTTTCGTTCTCCATACGGCAAACGTCATACAGCGTTATGTCGTTGCAGGTCATATCCCCATAACAAATTTCCACGAGTCAACATCTTTTTTCTCCTGGAGCATTGTCCTCATCTTCTTCATTCTGCAGTTCAGGTATAAAGTATCCATCCTGTGTTCCTTTGTAATGCCCATCGTATTTGTCCTGATGCTGTCATCTTCTATGCTGCCACAAGAGGTAAAACCACTGAGCCCTGTACTTCAGAGCTACTGGCTTACAATTCATACTGTCGTTGCCTTTCTCGGCAATGCTGCCTTTGCCCTCGCCTTCGGGGTAGGAACCATGTACCTTGTCCAGGAGCACTATGTGAAATCCAAACACCTTGGAGGTATTTTCGGAAGGTTGCCGAGCCTCCAGACCCTCGACGCATTGAATTACAAACTCATAACCCTTGGATTCCCCCTTCTGACACTCGCAATAATTTCGGGTTCCCTGTGGGCAGAGAGTGCCTGGGGAAGCTATTGGAGATGGGACCCAAGGGAGGTCTGGTCGCTTACAACGTGGTTTATTTACGCCATCATTCTCCATGCCCGGCTCATTGCAGGGTGGCGGGGGAAAAGGGCAGCTATATTATCTATCGTAGGATTTCTCATAATTATTATTGCCTTTTTTGGTATTAACTTACTCAGAAAAGGCATCCATCAAGGTTCTTTCACTGCATTGTTATGAAAATCTTTGTAGCAGGACTCAACCATAGCACTGCTGATGTTGAAGTCAGGGAGAAAGTGGCCTTCAATGGATCCAGGCTCGAGGAGGGACTCAGAAGGTTTAGAGAACTCCCTGAGATTGAAGAGGCTATGATCCTCTCTACCTGTAACAGGGTAGAACTCTACGCACATGTAAAGGATACCCTGAAGGCATCTGAATCCATAAAGACCTTCCTATCAGAATTTCACAATGTCAACAGGGCTTCGTTGGATAAGGCTCTCTATATCTATGATGACATTAACGCTATTCGACATATCTTCCGTGTTGCGTCAAGCCTCGACTCGATGGTTATCGGTGAACCTCAAATCCTCGGGCAGTTAAAAGAAGCTTTTGAAACAGCACTGGAGAAAAAGACGACAGGCATTCTTCTCAACAGGCTTATGAAAAAAGCTATTTCCGTCGCAAAAAGGGTAAGAAGTGAAACAAGAATAGCAGAGAATGCTGTTTCAATAAGTTTTGCCGCTGTCGAACTCGCAAAAAAGATATTCGCTGATCTTTCCGGGAAGGTATTCATGCTCTTAGGTGCAGGAGAGATGGCAGAACTTGCTGCAAGACATATCATGACAAACGGAGTGAAAGAGGTTATCGTAGCAAACAGGAGCTATGAAAGGGCCTGTGATCTCTCTAAAGAATTCAACGGCAGACCGGTAAGATTAGATGATTTTCTCAGAGAAATGGTGCACGCCGATATCGTTATCTGTTCAACAGGCGCGCCACACTACATTTTACTAAGAGACCAGATGCAGAAGGTAATGAAGGAGAGAAAGCAAAGGCCTGTCTTCCTTATTGATATCTCCGTTCCCCGGAATATTGACCCCAAGATAAATGATCTGGACAACGTCTACCTTTACAATATTGATGACCTGCAGGGAATTGTTGATGCAAATATGTTCGAAAGGAAGAAAGAGGCGGAAAAGGCGGAAAAGATCATAGAGGAAGAGATCGAACCTTTTCTGAAATGGCTTTCTTCTCTCGATTCCGTTCCGACTATTGTTGCCCTGAGGGAAAAAGCCGAGGAGATCAGGAAAGAAGAGTTCGAGAAACTCATGAACAGGTTTCCTGAAATGGAGGACAAACAGAAGAAGGCTATCGAATATATGGCCTCCGCAATTATTAACAAGCTAATTCATCCGCCTACAAAAGCTCTCAAGGAAGAACCTGAAGATAAAGATCTCCTGATAGCAATCATTAAAAAACTCTATGGGATTAATGGTGAAGAGAAAAAAGATAAATAAGATATCGATTGGTACCCGGGGCAGCAAGCTGGCACTCTGGCAGGCGGAATGTATTAAAGCCCTTTTGATGAAGCATCACCCCGGCCTAAAAGTTCATCTTGTAAAGATTAAGACCACCGGTGACATGATCCTGGACGTCCCCCTTGCACAGGTGGGTGGCAAGGGGCTCTTCGTGAAAGAAATCGAGGAGTCTATCCTCCGTAATGACGTTGATATAGCAGTCCACAGCATGAAGGATGTTCCTACCGATTTCCCGGCTGGTCTCCATTTATCGGCAATCTGTGAGAGGGAAGATCCTAGGGATGCCTTCGTGTCTCAAGTCCAGAATTCAATACCAAAAATTCGAAATTTCAAAGAACTTCCCCGCGGAGCTACACTCGGAACAAGCAGCCTCAGGCGTTCATGCCAGTTAAGCCATCTCAGACCAGACTTAAACATTGTGCAACTGAGGGGGAATCTTGACACAAGAATAAGAAAACTTGATGAAGGACAGTTTGATGCCATAATCCTCGCCACGGCCGGTGTAAAAAGACTGGGACTGCAAAACAGGATAACGGAGATACTACCTTTTGAGGTGAGTCTCCCCGCAATAGGTCAAGGTGCCATAGGAATTGAGTGCAGGATTGACGATGAGATAATCAATGGCATCGTTGGGGCTTTAGACCATAAAGAGACATCGATTGCTGTGAGAGCAGAGAGAGCTTTCCTTAAAAGACTTGAGGGTGGATGTCAGGTACCAATCGCTGCCTATGCGAGGATCGAGCATAGAGCAGATAGCGGAGAGCAGAGAGCAAAAGATTCAGCAGAAAAAGACTTGTCACTCATTAATCGTCACTCGTTATTGATTATGGATGGTCTTGTTGGTAGTATTGATGGGAAGAAGCTTGTTAGAGGTCATATAGAAGGCAGGCATGAGGACAATGAATTACTCGGCACACGACTGGCCGAAGATCTTCTCTCCAGAGGGGCTAAAGAAATTCTTGCAGAGGTTTATGGCAGATATGAACTCTGAAGTTCTGAAGCATGTTGCACCTTAGCTTTCAGGACTTCAGTGCTTAGAGGGTTA
>JBGPPR010000108.1:0-4899 GCA_041488675.1 Thermodesulfovibrionia bacterium | reverse complement strand
GGGACCCCGGGCATTTCGTTTTTTGGGGGTGTAAGGGTCACTCTTTAAATGAGTATCAAACGAAGTATCATAACTTCTGTTATGCTTCATATTGCGCTTGTAGTTGCATCTTTTTCAATTTACTATCGGGAGAGGGCATGTCCTCTCCCGATAGACTGTATGGAAGTCTCTGTTGTTGAAGAATTTGGTCTGGATAGACTCTTTCCTAATGCTCTCCATTACAATGGTAAGAATCATCCCAGAGTGAAAAAAGAATCTCGAGAGCGAACCGCTCCGAAGAGCCTTTTCTTGTCTCCAAGCTCTACCGATTACATGATATTGAGTTCTCAAGAAGGCGATGACGATAAGAGAGAAAGCCAGGATTTCGATGTTACCTTAAATCTCACCAAATCTCAGTCAGCGGATGAAGGTGAAGGTATTAGTGTTGTCTCAAACAAGGATCATGAATCATTCCTGTCTCAGGATATTCAGAAAGAAAGATATCATTCAAGCGTGTTTGAGGAAATGCCCGCTTCTCAAGAAACGACGCTTTCTTCCCTCAATGCTCAACAGCAAGATTTCAGAAGTAACGATTTTTATAGGACTATCAGAGCCTTGTTAGAGAGAGCAAGAAGCTATCCTCTCCTTGCAAGGAAAAGGGGAATGGAGGGAACTGTGCTTGTCTGGTTCACGATAGATAGGAAGGGCCTACCTCAAGATGTGAAGATCATGAAGAGCTCCGGCTATCAGATAC
Organism: Thermodesulfovibrionia bacterium; assembly: GCA_041488675.1. Classification (GTDB taxonomy): domain Bacteria; phylum Nitrospirota; class Thermodesulfovibrionia; order Thermodesulfovibrionales; family SM23-35; genus DASPRG01. The sequence goes on along the minus strand of JBGPPR010000108.1, from coordinate 4,166 downwards.
TTGATGAAGAGGTAAAAAAGATGCTCAGAAAAGCTTCTCCCTTTCCAGAATTCAAAGGAGAAATAAAAATCCCGATAACTTTTAAACTTGGAGACTCTATTTCAAATCGCTAATTAATGTCATTCCGACTTGTTCGGAATCTTTCTTTTAGTTATCTTATCCTTTCATGTGTTTTTCAGAAGGATTCTCGACAAGCGAGAATGACGGAATAAAAGCCCAAAAGCATTCATCGGTTAAATGATTTTTTCAATCGATTTGACGAGTAAATCTCTTACATTTTTATCAAACAGCATCTGTGCATGGTTAAGGCTGAAAGTGTAATGCTCATTACCCCACGGGATCCTGGCGCTCTCTGCTGACACCAACCCGTCGCCTTTACCTTCTGCAATCTCATCAGGATAAAACTTGTCAGGTATTACCTTCTGGAAAATTTCAGGGATAGAGAAGAGCTCTTCAGGGTTGAGAAACCATCTGAGGGATTTCTCTTCGCTAACAGAATTCCAGCGCCACCTATACAAGCTCATAAGGGTCGGTTTTGTCCCTCCTAACGAGATATAGTATATCCAGTCCAGGGGACCGTCTCTCAGAGATTTCAAGAAAGACGATTTAGGAAGGAGTTCTTTCAGTGCCTTGCTTTTCAGGAAATCAAGTACATGTTTCACGGAGGAAGAAAGTGTACCTTTATCTGCGCTACTGAAAAGGGGGGTTATGAAAGAAGCAAGGGGTTTCAAGTAACAGGCCAGTTTGGCAATGGAACTTCCCTGATGCGGAGAAGAGATCGTTATAAGACCTTTTACAAAGGATTCCTTTTTTTGGAAAAGATATTTCCTACCGATAAGTCCTCCTCTGCTATGGCCTACGAGAATAATGCCGGCCTTTGTCAATTCCTTTGCAAGCTTCATAATTTCTTCCAATTCTGCGACAACTGAATCTATTGGGCCGGAAGGTCTTCTCTGGCTCCATGTAATTACAGGATATTTCTTGAGCTTAAGATCGTTGAACAGTGTCTCTATACACGCTGGGTGTACTCCTGTAGAAAATTCCGGGATTTCTTCTTTTGGTTTATCCCTGTGGACTCCGAAATCCTTTGCAGTAGGTTCTTTACGGAGAAAGATGTTTAAGGGAAGTCTTCCGCCGAGGATGCGGGATTTCGAAGGGGTGACCCATATGTCTTTATCCATACCGAGGCCATGGATGAATACGATGGCAGGTTTTTCAACACTGCCCCTTGTGAAAACGATGTCTAATTTCATGCTCTTTTTATGGAATTGATATGGTTGGACAATGTAATAAAAAAGGGGTTGTATTTGCAACCCCTTGATTTTTCTGGCGTCCCCAACGGGATTTGAACCCGTGTTACCGCCTTGAAAGGGCGGTGTCCTAGGCCGAGCTAGACGATGGGGACATTCTGGTGAGCCGCGTTGGATTCGAACCAACGACACCCGCCTTAAAAGGGCGGTGCTCTGCCAACTGAGCTAGCGGCCCGGAATTTTTTACTTTACCTGTTAGACAATTTTCTTGTCAAACCCTCATAAATTTTCGACTCACAGGATTTTAAAAAAAATTACTAATAAGACCAAAAGTAAACTTCTCTACTGATTTCTGTCATTGCGGCTTGTCCGCAATCCTTCTGGTTCTTTAAGAAAGATTCCCGACAAGCGGGAATGACAATCATGAGACATTACTGATGATCTCCTTAGTAAGTAATCCCCCTTCACCCCCTTTAGAAAAGGGGGATTTGGTGATTCATTTTTCTGTCAAATATTCAGAGGGCTTTTCTTTGCGTATGGCAAGAGGCCGCCAGTCAGGAGGATTTCCTTTTCCCTGTCATTGAAATCGGAAATTACCTCGAAGGAATAATTTCTTGTCAGGTTATATATTTTACAAGAGTGGTTCTCTTTCAAAGATCTTCTTATATCTTCCAACAATAGTTTGTCACCCTTGTCGACTCTGTTATAGTCTTCAGGATTTAAGAATTTCAGGGGAAGAATGCCAAAGTTTATCAGATTCGATCGATGAATCCGTGCATAGGACTTTGCGATGACCGCCTGAATGCCGAGGTACATGGGGGCAATCGCTGCATGTTCTCTTGATGAACCTTGTCCGTAATTTTCGCCGCCAATAATGACTCCTCCTCCTTTTGACTGTGCCTCCCTTGCTCTTTTGCTGAAGGTACTGTCAAGGTTTGAAAAAACAAATTCCGATATGGCCGGTATATTTGACCGTAGAGGTAGGATCGAAGCCCCGGCCGGCATGATGTCATCGGTTGTAATGTTATTCTGAAGCTTAAGCAATACCTCTGCCTCGATCTTTTCTAAAAGAGGTCCTTTAACAGGTACGTCTTTTATATTTGGCCCTTTTGTGACTCTTACTCTCTCTGCATTTTCTTGGGGCGGAATGAGCATATTGTCGTTTATGAGATACTGTGAGGGGTCTTCAGATTCTTCTATGTGAAGACCGCAATTACCGGGGTCTGTGATTTCACCCTTTAGAGCGGCTACAGCACAGGAAACAGGGCTGGCGAGATAGACAAAGGCATCTTTGTTGCCGCTCCTTCCCTTGAAATTTCTATTATATGATCTGACCGATATTTGTCCCGTACCCGGTGATCCGCCCATACCAATACAGGGACCGCAGGAAGATTCGAGTATCCTTGCACCCGCTGCAACCATTTCAGCCAGATACCCCTCTCGTGAAAGCATCTCATAAACCTGTTTTGAACCCGGGTTGATCAAAAGGCTGACGTTTTGTGCAACAGAGTTACCTCTCAAGATAGAAGCAACAGTCCTCATGAGCTGGTACGATGAATTTGTGCAACTCCCAATACAAACCTGGTCTACTTTTGTGCCGGACAAATCTCTGACGGGAACAACGTTATCAGGACTATGGGGTCGTGCTATGAGGGGTTCGACAGAATTCAGGTCTATCTCAAAGACATCGGCATATTCTGCATTGTCATCGGCAGAGAGTTCAATCCAATCGTCTCCTCTGTCCTGAGCCTGGAGATAATGTTTTGTTCTTTCGTCACTCGGAAAGACTGAAGTCGTTGCACCAAGTTCAGCACCCATGTTCGTGATTGTAGCTCTCTCGGTTACGCTTAAATCCTGAACACCGGGACCCCCATATTCAAGAATTTTTCCTACTCCTCCTTTGACAGTGAGCCTCCTGAGAATTTCCAGTATCACATCCATCGCTGTGACCCAGGGTCCGGCCAATTTTCCCGAAAGTTTTACAAGCACCACCTGCGGCATGATGAGTTCAAAGGGGGATCCAGCCATGACTGTAGCAGCATCCAGTCCTCCGACACCTATCGCTATCATGCCCATTCCTCCTCCTGTCGGGGTGTGGCTGTCCGTTCCGAGGGCAATTTTGCCGGGAGCAGCAAAACGCTCGAGGTGAACCTGATGACTTATACCGTTCCCAGGTCTCGAAAAGTATGCTCCATATCGCGCAGCAGCTGTCTGGAGGAAGAGGTGATCATCGGGGTTCATGTAATTTGATTGAAGCATATTATGGTCAACATAAGAGACAGCAAGTGGTACTCTTACTGAATCAATGCCTATAGCTTCAAACTGTAGCCACGCCATAGTACCCGTCGCATCCTGTGTATATACCTGATCTACCCGCAGCCCAACAGCGTTACCTGCCTTCAATTCACCGTACACTGTGTGTGCTTGAAATATGTTCTCTACAATGTTTTTCCCCATACTCTAAAAATGTAACATATCTGAAATGAACAAATCCAAAGAGGCGATCGCTTAAGGAAGCCTCTCTTTTTCGTGATGAAAAATAATAATGCTTATAAATGGCGAATATAGAGCAGGATATAGTATCTTCGCTCATTCTCGGTCTATCGCCCTGCGAGGCTTTTGCCTCTTTATCATTTAAAATAAGATTAAGGACTATCGGCAAAAGAAACCGCTCAGATACCATATCCTGCCTGCCATCATAGATTTTCAGATGCTTACGTTGCTTGAGATATAAGTGCAAATATGTAAGAATAGAGAGAAAAATTAATCAAAAGAAGACTTCCTATGCATTTCTTTACATACCGCGGACGTGAATTATTTGCTGAAGATGTAGCTATTACAGATCTTGCCGAGGAATATGGTACGCCACTCTATGTCTATAGTTACCATACCCTTCTCAGGCATTTTCGTGCTTAT
>JBGPPR010000107.1:0-4900 GCA_041488675.1 Thermodesulfovibrionia bacterium | reverse complement strand
TGCCTTAAAAATATCTGCTTTTGTGATAACTCCTACAACCTTATCCTTTTCCACAACAACAAGACCGTTTACTTTACACTCATTGAGGACTGCGACACATTCTTTCAGGGTATTATCAGGTCTGATAGTACACACTTTTCTGATCATGATATCACTGACTTTCATGCTCTCCTCCTCTTGATTGAAACCAAACTATTTTATTACTCCACATCTTGATGTTTCTTACAAATGCTGCTGCTTCATATTTTAAACTTTTAGTTCTTCCCTTTGTAGTATAATTTTAAGTTGAATAATCCCTAATGTAGGACTGCGGAGTATCGAATTTAATTCCCCTCCCTTGATGGGAGGGGATAAAGGGAGGGTGAAAATATTTTACCCCCTCACCCTACCCCTCTCCCACAAAGGGGAGAGGGTACTCAGGGTATAGCAAAGCAATTTCGAACTGAACTGGATTGCTTTGGCACTTTCGTGCCTCTCGATAACACAACGTGATGACGAAGGAGTAAAAATGCTTCCATTTTTTGTGATTGCCAAAACGATATCTGATGCATGGTTCCAGCTCATTTACAATCTTTTTGATAATGCTTACGCGCAAACCATTCAGAAAGGCTCTTTTGAACATGAACAGTACCGCCTCCAGTATTCGGGCATCGCAGTGTATATTGAGCATCCGTACTACGACATGATACCGATCATGCCTCCGAACTCAAGTATACCTGCTCCCACCACAAAAGAGTACATTGAAGATTATTTTGCAAACTATCTGATGGATCCGCAACTGTCTGAAAATGAGACCTACCGGTATGCAAGCAGAATCCATCATCAGATGCCAAAAGGCGGCACGCAGCTTGAGCGGGTTGTAGACATGCTCAGAGAAACACCCTTCACGAATCAGGCTGTCATTGAAATAGCAACACCTGACGACTTAGATGTCTGCTATGGGAACGATGGAAAGCTTGACCCGCCCTGTCTGAGGTTGCTGGACTTCAAGGTCATTCCTGTGGATAATGAACCTGTTCTTACTGTGAGCGCTTACTTCAGATCATGGGATCTGTGGGCGGGACTGCCGACAAACCTCGGCGGCATAGAGATCTTAAAGCAGTACATAGCCGATGAGACTTCTCTGAAGAATGGCCCCATGTATGCCTACAGCGCCGGCGCTCATATTTACGGCTACCAGGAAGAGATCGCAAGGTTGAGAACTTTGAAGTTGGCACCGAAATCCACAATCGGAAAAGGCAAGCCTGAAGACGTCAATCAATGAGAAGAGACTTTGAACCGCGTAGAGGGTTACAAAATAAGGCTTTTTCACTCGAAGATAGATCAGGTTTTCCTGATGGGCAATCGTATCGTAAACATTGTGCCTTTTCCTGGCTCGCTCTCCACTGAAATAGACCCTCCATGTTGCTGAATGATTTTGAGGGTGAAGGTAAGGCCGAGCCCGGGCCCATAAATCTTTGAAGTATAAAATGGATGGAAGATGTTTTTCAGTTTGTCCTTCGGTATCCCCTTCCCCGTGTCAGATACCTCTATTACCATACGTCCATCACCTGCCGAGGTAGTGATCCGCAACATCTTGGGACTCTGCAGCATTGCCTCGATAGAATTTTTCACAAGATTGGAAATAGCTGCCTTCAACTGCTCTTTATCACCGGAGATGCAGGGAGGGCTATCCATTAACTCTGTTTTCACAGCGATACCTTTATCCGCCAATTCCTCTTCGTGTATTGAAAGGACTTCTATTATGATATCATTGACATCGGCACATTCTGAATAACAGACAGCCATGGTCTTGAGCTCGATGAGCAATTTCACCATATTTTCAAGCTTCGATACTTCGTCCATGATCATCTCGAGATACTTCTTGTTCGGATCATTCTCAGGGAGCCTGTCATACACCCTCTTTGCAAATCCACCAATAGAGACAAGGGGATTTCTTACCTCGTGTGCCACCTCATCCATCATCTTTTCCATGGCTACCGACTTTTCTTCCTCAACCAATTTTTCGCGAGATGCCTTGATAGTAAGGAGTGACTTAACCCTTGCAGAAAGTTCTTTGTAATCAAAGGGCTTTGCCAGATAATCGTCTGCACCGATTTCGAGCCCTTTAACTTTACTCTCGATCCCGCCCTTTGCAGTCAGCATGAGGATAGGAACATACTTCTTGTTTTCATCAGTCTTCAGCCTGCGGCAGACTTCATAACCATCTATTTTCGGCATCATGACATCGAGAACAATTAAATCAGGGCTATATTCATCAACCCGTTTGAGAGCTTCTTCCCCATCATACGCCTCTGCCGTATCATATCCTTCTGAGTGGAATCTCTTCCTTAAAAGTTCCACCGTGTCAATTGCATCATCAACAATCAGTATCTTACTCTTTTTCTCCGTCATGGATACTTTCCCATCTTCCTTTGAGAAAAGACTTCACCTGCGCTGGTAACTCACGGACATTAATCGGCTTTGAAATATATCCTTCACATCCTGCTTCGAGGGCTTTCATTCTGTCTCCCTTCATCGCGTGTGCGGTCAAGGCCACGATAGGGATACCTTTAAATTCCTCCTTGCCCTTCAGAATCCGTGCAACCTCATAACCATTGAGCTTGGGAATAGAGATATCCAGCAGAATAAGGTCAGGCATTTCCGCAACAGCTTTTTCCACAGCTTCTTCCCCATCGACAGCCTCAATCATCTCATAGCCCTTGTTCTTTAATACTTTGACTACAAGTTCCCGGCTATCCTGATTGTCGTCTACCACCAGGATCTTTTTTGGAAAACTCTTCGCAACTTCTTCCATCGTTTCCTCGTTCATTTTAGTGTTCTATAGTTTACTATATTGACCTCGTACTGACTTTGCTGATCGTTTCTTTTATCTCCTTCAGAAGGTCTTCTTTGGCGAGTACACCCTTATTCAAGATTCCCTGTATCATTCCGTTCAGGTCATCGATCTCTTTTTCTGATAAGTCTTTTTGTGTAAGAAGGATAAGCGGTATGTCTCTTACCCCTTCGGCTGTCTTCAAATATTCAACAACATTGAATCCACCCATTTCCGGCATCGTCAGGTTCAGGACGATCAGGTCGGGCCTGAAATCTTGAATGGACTTGATAGCGTCTCTGCTGTTATACGCAGTTGTCACATCGCAACCTGTTTCTTTCATCACACTCCCGATTAACCGAACGGTATCCGGGTCATTGTCGACAATGAGAATCCTCTTGACTTTCACGGTCCTTTCCAGGTTTCTCAATTTCCTGAGCAAAAGATTTTTTTCGACCGGTTTTAAAATATATTCTGCAGCGCCAAGGCTGAATCCCAGTTTTCGTTCTTCAACGATTGAAAGGATAATCACAGGGATATCCTGGGTCTCAGGGTTACTTTTCAACTCTCTGAGCACCTGCCATCCATCCTTTTTCGGCATCAAAATATCCAACGTGATTGCCAGCGGCTTAAGCTCTTTCGCTTTCTCCAGTGCCTTCTCACTGCTGAGAAGACCGACAACTCCATAATCATCTCCTAAATACTTCTGCAGAATATCGATTGCTTCCATATTATCATCGATGGCCAATATAGTTTTTTTCCCAACTTTCCCCAGTTCATCCTTTGGCGGCTCGTATTTCTTTTCCGACTCAAGCATGATGTTTTTTACCACCTCGCAACCCTTGCAAAAATCAACCTTTTCCGGATAAGCCGCTATTTTCATTCCCGCGCAATGGGTTCCCAGAACCAGCCAGCACCTGCTCTCCTTGCTGCCGTAAGCAGGACAGTTTGGCTGGCCACATCGCACGTACTCCCAGCACCGAAACGGTTTCCCGGCTAACTCAGGTTCTTTCAAAAAGGTCTCGGAAGGCATTCCAAAATACTCTGCCAGTGCCTCCGCCATCTTCGTCTCAACCACTGGTTCAGCAGTTTTCTCAAGAAGTTCTTTCTTCAAGGGCAGAGTAAAACAGAATTTACTGCCCTCGCCGTATGTACTCGTCACCCAGATCATTCCTTTATGCAGCGATATTAACCCCCGCACAATACTCAGGCCAAGACCGGTGCCTTCGTACTGACGGATTGTTGTAAGGTCAACCTGGACGAACTTGTCAAAAATCCTGTCGATATCCTCTTCTTTTATACCGATCCCCGTGTCCTCCACGCAGATCTCTGCAAATATCGGTTGCTCTCCAGGCGCTACACCACGGTCAGAAAGTCTTGCACTGATGGTAATACCGCCTTGATGGGTAAACTTGATTGCATTGCTGATGATGTTTATCAGAACCTGTTTAAGCCTGTCTTCATCACCATAAACAAGCCGTACGGATTCATCGATCGCGACTGTGAGACTCAGACCCTTCTGCCTTATTAAGGGTTCAAAGGTCGGGGTAACAGAATCGATTAACCATTTCAGGTCAATCTCCTTGATCTCTAATTCCACTTTCCCTGCTTCTATCTTCGATATGTCAAGGACGTCATTGATCAATTGCAGCAGATGCCTGGCGTTCGTCACAACTCTTCTAAGACTTTTCTCCTGTTCCTCGTTGACAGGACCGTCAACCCCATCTAACAGGAGATCTGTATAGCCAATGATGGCATTCATCGGAGTACGAAGTTCGTGAGACATGTTGGCCAGGAAAGTGGATTTCAGTCTATCGAGTTCTCTGAGTTCCCGATTGGCCCTCTCCAGCAGATCTAAAAGACGCGTCCTCTCATTAAGGAGGACAGTTTTCCTCTCTATTTCTTCTTCCAGTCTCTTGCTCGCCGAAGACACACGGTCGACCATGTAATTAAACGTATTTCCAAGAACGCCGATCTCATCTTCGGTCCTTATATCCACGGTAACAGTCATGTCTCCTTCTGCAAACCTTTTCGCCTTTTCAGCCAGGCTCTCCGCGGGTCGCCTTACCAACTTATTCACCATGA
>JBGPPR010000106.1:0-4904 GCA_041488675.1 Thermodesulfovibrionia bacterium | reverse complement strand
TTATGTGTTTTCCTTCTCTATCGCAGAAACAGAATTCTGCATAAGGAATTTTCCTGAGTTGCACAGTTTTCTCTGTTCCCTCTGAAGTTGCAGACCAAATTTCATTATCCATCCATACACAACTGCCCATAGGTCGAACACCTACTTTTTTACCATCACTTGTCGCAAGAAATCCCCAGCCTACTTCTTTCATAAAAGTTTTGACCATTTCCAAGTTCATCTTTGCACCCCTTTCATTCAGTTCCTTTGTATTCTGGATTCCCGCTTAAGGACTGCGGGAATGACAACTTTAATATACGTATTTTCATGCAATATTTGACAATATCGGATAAGTTAGCCTCAGAGCTGTTCAACAATATATCCTTTTCTCTTCAGGATCTCGATAATCCCATCTTTTCCCGTTAAATGTGCAGCGCCGACGACCACAAAATATTGTTCCTTTGTTCTTAGATAACCTTCAATTTTTGAAGCCATGTTTTTATTCCTTTCAAAGACGAGCTTCTTGTAGATAGGCAGCATTCTCGGATCATCCTGTAGACTCTTGGATACAAAAGATTCCATGGTTTTGGTATCACCTGTATTCCACGCCGTTAATATTGTATTTATCTCCTTTTTAAGAAGATCTAAATCCTTGAGCGTAGAGACGAGGAACAACTCCTGCTCAGCATCTGAAAAGCCGCTCAAAAGGTTGACCTGGTATTCGATGCTCTCAAGTTCCACTACTCGTTTCCTGTTTTCAGCTTTCTTAAGGAAGTAATTGTCTATTCCATACTCAGGATCCAGTCCGAGCTTCTGTAACTCCATGCTCGTTAAAGTCAGCGCAACAAACCAGGGCTTGGTATTTTGAAAGATTTCCAGCGGAAGACCGAGTTCTTTCAACTTCTGTACTGTCATCTCGTAGGTTTCCCTTGAAAGATGTTTTTCCAGCGTACTCCTGTCTTGATATAACGCCCCGTTAATCATGGTCATCATCGACTCAGGCTTTATCTCATTGACATTTGCTTCTACAGCGAGAGTATCTGATTTATCAAAAGCGTCTTCCATTTTGTTCGGCAGAGGATAAAGTTCACTCTTGTATGCATGGATGGAACCAACAACGTAGGCAGTGCCGGTTTTAGATTGGACCTTCCATAAAAAACCTTTCTGGTCAGAAGAATTATTTCCAGCATGAGCGGATGCCAGAGGAATGAGTGTAATGAGGAGGAGCAAGAAAGAGATTGTCTTTTTTTGGAAATGTCCTTTGCTCATTTTTGAGATATGTTCATGACCGTGTTAAAGATATTTTTGGTGCCAATAAGTCTCTGTGATATTCCTGAATGGATTTTATATTAACCTTTTTCTTCTTGAGTGTCTCTATCGCCTCAACTACTGCAATGGCGCCTGATATCGTAGTAGTGAAAGGCACCTTGTACTGAAGAGCGCTCTGACGTATTGAGAAAGAGTCTTTTTGTGCCAGTGCACCACCGACCGTGTTAATGATGAAATGAATCTCTTTATTTTTTATGAGGTCCACGATATGCGGTCTTCCCTCAACGACTTTGTTAATGACCTGAACCTCAAGCCCGTGCCCGCTAAGATACTGGGCAGTTCCTCTTGTTGCGATTACCGAGAGGCCGAGTTCAAGCAGTTTTTTTGCAATTGAAACACCTGCGGCTTTGTCTTTATCTTTGAGACTGATGAATATCTTTCCTGATAAAGGAATCCTGTTACCGCAGGCTATCTGGGACTTTCCAAAGGCACGACCGAAGTCCTTATCTATGCCCATGACTTCTCCCGTCGACTTCATCTCAGGACCGAGAATGGTATCGACTCCAGGGAACCTGTCAAAGGGAAATACAGCTTCTTTGACTGCGATGTGTTTTGTTTCTCTCTCCGCTGTAATTCCGAGTTCTTTTAAGGTCTTGCCGGTCATCACTTTTGCCGCAATCTTTGCCAGGGGAATACCGGTTGCCTTGCTCACAAAGGGAATTGTTCTCGACGCTCTCGGATTTACTTCAAGTATATAAATCTCGTTGCTTTTTACAGCAAACTGTACATTCATCAAACCCACAACATTAAGCTCCTTAGCAAGTGCCTTTGTATGCCTTTTAATCTTATTCACAATCTTTTTTGCTAAAGAATGTGGTGGAAGGGAACATGCCGAATCACCGGAATGTATACCTGCTTCTTCGATATGTTCCATTACTCCCCCGATGATGATGTTCCTTCCGTCGCATAAGGCATCGACATCCACTTCAATAGCATCTTCAAGGTACTTATCAATGAGTACGGGGTGTTCAGGGGCTGCTTTTACAGCCCTCTTCATGTAATCTTTAAGAGACCTTTCATCATAAACAATCTCCATGGCCCGTCCACCGAGTACGTAGGATGGTCTGATCATCACGGGATATCCAATTCTCTCAGCGGCAGGAAGTGCATCTTCAACAGACATGGCCGTATCACTTTCAGCCTGTTTAAGATCAAGCTTATGGAGGAGTTCTTTGAATCTCTTCCTGTCTTCTGCGCGGTCTATGGAGTCTGGAGAAGTGCCGAGGATTTTCACGCCTTCTCTTTCGAGAGGAACGGCGAGCTTCAGAGGAGTCTGACCTCCAAATTGAACGATAATGCCTTCGGGTCTTTCAGTGTAGATAATGTTTAAAACATCTTCTATGGTAAGGGGCTCAAAGTAAAGCCTGTCAGAGGTATCATAATCGGTACTGACTGTTTCAGGGTTACAGTTAATCATGATCGTCTCGTAACCGAGTTCTTTCAGAGCAAAGACCGCATGCACGCAGCAGTAATCGAATTCGATACCCTGTCCTATCCTGTTGGGTCCGGAACCAAGGATGAGAATCTTCTTTCTATCAGTCGGATTCGCCTCGCATTCAACAAATCCCCCCTCACCCCCCTTTACTAAAGGGGGGATGGGGGGATTAATGGACTCCTTATAAGAGGGTTTTTCACCCTCTCCCTTACCCTCCCCCCTCGAGGGGGAGGGAATATTTAGAGAATCCCCCTTCCCTTGTGGGAGGGGGTGAGAGGGGACTATATTCTGTATTTTATAAAACGGTTTTTCATATGTTGAATATAGATATGGCGTGAATGCAGCGAACTCTGCTCCACAGGTATCGACCATTTTATAGACAGCGCGCAGATTTTGTTGATGTCTCAGATGTCTTATATCGGACTCTCCCACATTGAGGAGTTCTGCAATCCTTCTGTCTGAAAACCCATATCCCTTTGCCTCCTCCAACATTTTCAATAGTTCAGGGTTATTACCCCACCCCAGCCCTCCCCTTGCTAAGGGGAGGGTGAGAGAGGGGTCGTTTTTCGTTGCTTCAATTCTCCCTTCCATGGCTATTATCTGTTTTATATTGTTGAGAAACCATGGGTCTATCCATGTGAGCTCATAGATCTCCTGAATGGTCATTCCTGCTCTTAATGCTTGTGCTATATACCATACCCTTTCTGCATTCGGTATCTTGAGCTTTGCCTTAATTTCACTCAGTTCAACGTTTAAGTTCTCAAGGCCATAACTGCCGATCTCGAGGCTTCTTATAGCCTTAAGCAGGGACTCTTTAAAGGTTCTCCCTATGGCCATTACCTCGCCGACTGATTTCATCTGTGTGGTCAGTGTGGGGTCTGCCTCAGGGAATTTCTCGAAGGCAAAGCGCGGGAACTTTGTAACAACATAATCAATTGTTGGTTCGAAAGATGCGGGGGTTTCCCTTGTTATATCATTTCTGATTTCATCAAGAGTGAGACCGATTGCGAGCTTTGCTGCGATCTTTGCTATCGGGAATCCTGTTGCCTTCGATGCAAGGGCCGAACTCCTTGATACCCTTGGGTTCATTTCTATCACCACCATTCTTCCGTTATTCTGGTTGAGGGCAAACTGGATATTCGAACCACCCGTATCAACACCTATTTCGCGTATGATTGCTATTGCTGCATCGCGCATCCTCTGATATTCCTTATCAGTAAGAGTCTGGGCAGGTGCAACAGTGATGGAATCCCCCGTATGTATTCCCATAGGATCAAAGTTTTCAATTGAACAGATAATGACGACGTTGTCTTTTGTATCGCGCATGACTTCAAGCTCATATTCCTTCCACCCCAGGACTGATTCTTCGACAAGCACCTGACGGACGGGGCTGAGTTTAAGGCCCCGTTCCAGTAACTCTTTGTATTCCTCGATGTTGTAAGCTATACCGCCTCCTGTGCCTCCGAGCGTAAATGAAGGCCTCAGGATCGCAGGGAATCCGATGGTTTCGATTACTTCAAACCCGTCTTTGAGTGAACCGATGTACGCAGATTGCGGAACCTCAAGACCAATCTCTACCATCGCCTTTTTGAAAAGTTCTCTGTCCTCTGCCTTTTTTATTGCACCAAGCTTTGCACCAATCAGTTCAACACCATATTTATCGAGGATACCTGCCTCGGATAACTCAACAGCAAGATTCAAAGCAGTTTGACCTCCCATGGTCGGCAGGAGAGCATCAGGCCTTTCTTTCTTAATTATTAATTCAAGGATATCGGCTGTCAGAGGTTCAATATATGTCGCATCAGCCATCTCAGGGTCGGTCATTATTGTTGCCGGATTGGAATTGACGAGGACGATTTTATAACCTTCTTCGCGAAGGGCCTTGCATGCCTGTGTCCCCGAGTAATCAAACTCGCATGCCTGGCCTATAATAATGGGCCCGGAGCCGATTAATAATATTTTCTTGATATCAGTTCTTTTCGGCATCTATATAAGTATCAAAGTATCAAAGTGTCAGAGATTTTACAGATTTGGTAAATGCGTTTAGCATGATTCCAACTTCACTGCGCTTTTTTTCTAATCTTTGGTACTCTGTATCGCCTATAAAATTGAGTTCCTTTACGATCTCTAATAAATATTCTGTTTCTACAAGAGAGCTATT
>JBGPPR010000105.1:0-4911 GCA_041488675.1 Thermodesulfovibrionia bacterium | reverse complement strand
TCGCAAGATTGTATTCCTTCAATGCCCGCATCGCCAACTCGGCATCGTTCGGATTATCCTCTACTAAAACTATCTCTACTTCCCTCGATTTCATCCTTCTATCCTCCCTTTACTGAACGGTAGGGCAAAATAAAATGTTGCCCCTTCATTTACTTTCCCTTCAGCCCATATCTGTCCACCGTGTCTATTAATGATTCGCTGTACTATGGCGAGGCCAATGCCTGTCCCCTCAAACTCCTCTCCATTGTGAAGCCTCTGAAAAACACCAAATAATTTGTCCTTATACCGAATATCAAACCCCACTCCGTTATCCTTGACATAGTAAACATTCTTTGAATCTTCATTGTATCCGCCGACTTCAATCTTCGCTATGTCTCTGGGTTTAGTGAATTTGACAGCATTAAGGAGAAGATTGGCGAATACCTGACGTATCATCCCCTTGTCACCTCGGGCGGGAGGAAGAGGCTTGATGTTAAATTCCACCCTTCTCTTATCAGCATCAAACCCGAGTTCATCAAATAGTTCCTTCACTACTTTAGCCATATCTATATCTAATACTTCAATCTCCTTGCGTCCCAATCGTGATAGAGCGAGAAGGTCGTCAATGAGTTCCCCCATCTTCTGGGTGTTACCCCGAATTATGTTTAGAAGACGTTTCCCTTCAGCGTCATATTTATCACCATACTCTTCCAGAATGATGCGGGAGAACCCATCAATCGCCCGCAGTGGCGCACGTAAGTCATGGGAAACGGAGTAACTAAAGGACTCAAGCTCCTTGTTGGAAGCTTCAAGCTGCGCTGTGCGCTGAAGAACGCGTTGCTCAAGTTCCTCGTTGAGCCTGTGTATCTCTTCCTCCGCCTGCTTGCGCTCGGTAATGTCCCGCATCATTCCCGATAAAACGTTCTCCTCAAGGGTCGCACACAAAAGTGTACTCCTGGTTTGACCCGTTTTTGTAAGTATGTCAAGTTCGAAACTCGTAACATTACCATGTTTCTTAAGACTTTCAATCAAGATCTCTCTATCCCTGGGGTTCTTGTATCTTTCAATAACGCTTCTACCCATTAACTCCCCAGCCGACTCAAACTCGAACATTTTTGCTAAGGCCTCATTCACAAAAAGAAAGTTGCCTGCAATATCGGTTTGAAAGACTCCGACGACGGCATTATCCACAAGGTCTCGGTATTTCTTCTCAGAATCTTTCAACGCCTTGTCTGCCTCTTTGCGTTCAGTGATGTCCCTCCAGGTCCCAATTATTTCTCTTGGATTGCCTTGTTCATCTCTGATGAGAACTGCCTGGTCACGAAACCAGCGATACACTCCGTCGGCACACTGCCAGCGGTATTCGGTTGCAATTGTACCCTTCTTATAAACTGTTCCAAATTCTTTTATCACCTGTTCACGGTCTTCAGGGTGGAGTCTCGATGCCCAGAAATGCTGATCTTCTTCAAATGTATTGGCAGGAAAACCTGAGATACGATCAATCTGGTCGCTGACCCATATCCCACCGAATCTGTCAAGGGACTGTGCTGTATAGAATGCCATTGGAAGAGAGCGGAGGATGAGGTCTTCTCGCTCTACTTTTTCTCGTAACACCTCAGCCGCCTTCTTGCGCTCCGTTATATCCTGGGCTGCACCGATTACTGCAATGGTTTTTCCATTGCGGACTAATGGCGCCTCATTAATCTCCACCCAAACCTTACGACCGTCTTTCGCAACCAATTCAAGTTCGTATGTAGGCTGGCGAATTCCTGTCTCTATTGCTCTCTGTGTAATCTCGAACCCTTTGTTGTTCACTGGGTTGCCTGAGATCAGGTTCGTCCAATTTATCAATGCCTCCTGTGGCTCATAACCCAGAATGTCCTTTATCTGGGGGCTGAGGTAGGTGAGGATATGATCCGGGGTGTGAGAATAGAATAAATTAGTGCTGTTTTCTACAATAGTTCGGAGCTTTTCCTTATTCTCCCATAGTGTCTCCTCTGCTTTTTTTCGCTCATCTATTTCTTTTGCTACGCTTTCTATCATATGATTCGTTACTTTCCCCAAGGCGTTCAAAAGCTCATCTTGAGAGCTTTCAGGAATTCGGGCATTGAGTTCACCTTTTGAAACCCTGTGCAAAACATCAAAATGTTCAGCGAGACCTATGGCAAATTCATGGGACTGATTCACAACAGCCTCCATTCCTTCTGCTGTCTTATTAACTGTTTGTTTTAGCTTTGCAATCAACTCATTTGCTGAGACTTCTGATATTCTTGCTCGGGGGTCTCCTGTAGCAACCTTATTTAATGCCTCGAAGGACTCAGATAGACCAAGAGCCAATTCCATGCTTGTGTTTTCCAGCTCTTCATCTCTTGCTGTAATTGCAGACCTGAACTCCTTAAATTGTTTATCTACTATCTGGAGAGTATCCTTCATTGCGTCGACATCCATATTCGCTTCAAAGATCACGCAATTAAGGCACATCTCCATCTTCTCGAGGAACTTCCCCTGTATCTCCTGCCGGCAATGAGTTCCTGAGATAAGCCAGCACCTCATCTCCTTCAATTCATAAACAGGACATCCCTCATCATTGCATGTAAACATCTCCCAGCATTTCACATTCTCTTTCATCTTGCCTCCCCAATAAGGACTGAAATTAGACTTCTTTTAAAACTGTATCTGTATCCTCTTTTTATATCCACCTTCATCCTTTATGGAAAGGAGAATTTTGTTGAGCCGTTCACACCATACACGAATATCCCTCTCAAAGGTCGGACAATCTCCCATTACCTCAAGGATATCTCCGAGTTTCATGTCTGCAGCCTTCACTGCTATCTTAAGGACTGGTTGAGGACACTTAAGACCAAGGGTATCTAAGAGTTCTACTGACATATCTCTTCCTCCTTTTTTTGAATCTAATGCCATCTCATTAAAAATACGACCGCATTTTTTGCAGATTCTATGCCAGTAGCAGTCACATATAACTTATTGATTATTAATAGAAAAAATAACGATGAGAAATCAAGGGAGGAAATAATGACAATTATTGTCAATATAGAAAACAACAAATGATGATAAGGGGTTTTCTCTTGAACAGGCAAAAAGGCGTTTCTTCAGTTTCACAAAATGAGTTTACTGGATCGAATGAAGTGAGTAGCGCAGGCAAAACACGGGTCATAGGCCCGGAAGGCTATCTCTATCATATTGAGTAAGCTGTCAGAGACATCCTCACTTTTTACGATTGCCTTGGCAGCTTTCTCAACTGACATGTTGAGGGCTGCAGCATTGTTTTGCGTGGCAACGAGGAGGTTCACCTTCTGTAATATCCCTTTCTTGTCAGTTTGGTAGTGATGGAGAAGCAATCCTCTCGGCGCCTCGCAAACAGCGATACCTTGCGACTTGATACCGCCGGGAATATGCCTTATCACAGGGCTGCTCAGTTGCGGATCATTCACAAGCTCATTCATCCTCTCTGCCGCGTATAAGATCTCTATGACTCTTGCCCAATGATAGGCTAACGTATAATGAACTGGTTTACCTCCTAATGTACTGAACATTCTTTTGTATTCGGCGTGTGCAAGAGGCGTAGCCATCCCCTCGGAGGCATTCAAGCGGGCAAGGGGACCAACTCTGAAAATCCCGCTTTCTAATCCCTTAGCAAATCCTTTCCGCCCAATATTTCTTAAATACACTGTCTTCATAAAACTCCATGGCTCAACTCGTTCCTGAAGATATTTGAGATAGTCCTTTGCTGCAAATTTCACGACTTCCTTTCCATCGGGATCAACAATCCGGATTCTTCCATCGTAAAAGTTCATCTCATTTTCTTCATCTACAAGACCGACATAAGAGGTTCTGTGACAGTAAGCATCGCTGACCATTAAATTAAAATGCTCTTTATTCTTGATAAAGACGTCATCAAATATCTTTAATGTACACTCTGCAAATGGTACAAAATCCGTTATCAATTCCTTCATACGGATTCTGTCTTCTTCTGTTAGCGCCTTCGAAATCCCTCCTGGAAGCCCGCAAACAGGATACAGAGGGCTTCCACTGATCATGGCATTCAACTCCCTTGCTTGCTTTCTTATCTGAATAACTTTTTTTACAACGTCAACTCCCAATGCATCTCTCACACCAAAAATATTTCTCTTTTCTTTTGGTGCGTCCAGACCGACAATGAAGTCCGGCCCCCCCAAAAAATAAAAATGAAGGAGGTGGTCTTCAAACACAAAAGCGTTATACATAAGTTCTCTGATTTTTTTAGCTGCCCCTGGTGGTTCTACCTTGAAGAGATCATCCAGTGCCTTCGTTGATGCCGTGTGATGCGCCGTGGGGCAGACACCGCAGATCTTCTGAGTTAATGCAGGCATTTCCTCTGCTGCCCTTCCCTCACAAAATTTCTCAAACCCCCTGAAATCAGGCACCTGCAGATAAGCCCGCTCTACATGCCCCTCGTCATCAAGAAAGAGGGATATCTTTCCGTGTCCCTCTAATCTTGTTACAGGATCAATCGAGATTTGTTTTCTCATTTTCTTGTTTTATTCTTTTTCCTTTCAATATTGATGAGGCTAAACTATACCTGTAAAACAACCCGCCAGGGTCAGGTATCGAATCTGCTATCTTTCTTAACTCTTTCTCATCTTTTGAATCTAAAAAAGATGCAAGGAATGACAAAATTTTTGCTCCCTGGTCCATTACATTATCAGGAGGTCCAAAACAACCTCGACAGGGCATGTTTGCCTTTATACACCTTTCTTCGCACCCACCCCTCGTAGCAGGTCCGAGACAAATAAGCCCCTGATCCAGAAAGCACCTCGCCGGATCCCATTGTTTTTCGTAGAGCCTCATAAACCTCTTTATCCTTACCATATCGGGTTTGCTCTCCCTACGGGAACAGGAATAACAAAGAGCCTTCTTTTCTGCCAAAACGCT
>JBGPPR010000104.1:0-4935 GCA_041488675.1 Thermodesulfovibrionia bacterium | reverse complement strand
GCCAGGTACTTCGTGATCGCTGATGTCAGTGTCGTCTTCCCATGGTCTATATGACCAATCGTCCCTACATTTACATGAGGCTTTACCCTCTCAAATTTAGCCTTTGCCATATATCCCTCCTTACTCTCCTCTTACTTTAGCTACGATTTCTTCGGACACTCCCTTTGGAACCTCTTCATAACGTGAAAACTGCATTGTATAAGTAGCCCTACCCTGTGTCATCGATCTTAAATCAGTAGCATAACCAAACATCTCCGAAAGGGGGACCTGTGCCCTTATGACCTGGGCATTACCCCTTCTCTCGATATTCTGAACTTTTCCCCTGCGAGAGCTAAGATTTCCTATTACATCCCCCAGGTACTCCTCGGGGGATACAGCCTCAACACTCATAATCGGCTCAAGAAGTACAGGGTTAGCTTTCTTTGCAGCCTCTCTGAATCCTATTGACCCTGCAATCTTGAATGCCATTTCTGAGGAATCGACATCGTGGTACGAACCATCATAAAGTTTAACTCTCACATTAACAATTGGATAACCTGCAAGAATCCCCCTATCTGTCGCCTCCTTTATTCCCTTCTCAACAGCAGAGATGTATTCCCTCGGAATTGCGCCACCGACAATGGCGTTCACAAACTCAAACGCTTTCCCAGGCTCCGAAGGCTCGACCTCCAGATAGACATGACCGTACTGTCCTCTACCTCCTGTTTGCCTGACAAACTTTCCCTCTGCCTTAGATTTGATCCTGATTGTCTCCTTATAAGCAACCTGGGGCTTCCCCACATTTGCTCCAACTTTAAATTCTCTCAGAAGTCTGTCCACAATTATCTCAAGGTGAAGTTCTCCCATGCCGGATATAATCGTCTGCCCTGTTTCTTCATTAAAAGAAACCTTAAAGGATGGATCCTCCTGAGCAAGCTTAGAAAGTGCCTGCGAAAGTTTCTCCTGGTCGGCCTTTGTTTTTGGCTCGATTGCGACAGACATAACCGGCTCGGGAAACTCCATCGACAAAAGAACCACTGGGTTCTTCTCATCACAGAGGGTATCTCCCGTAAGTGTATTCCTGAGCCCCACTACCGCTGCAATATCACCTGCGGAAACCTCTTTTATCTCTTCACGCTTATTTGAGTGCATCTTCAGAAGTCTGCCAACTCTTTCCTTTATGCCTTTTGTTGAGTTATACACTGAGGAACTTGCCTGCAGCACACCCGAATAAACCCTTATAAAGGTAAGTTGACCAACAAAGGGATCTGTCATTACCTTAAATGCAAGCGCAGAAAAGGGTTCACTGTCATCAGCTCGTCTCGTTATCTTGGAGCCATCCTCTGGTGATATTCCAATTACAGGCGGGATATCAAGCGGGGAGGGGAGATAATCAATGATTGCATCGAGCAGAAGTTGCACGCCTTTATTTCGAAAGGCAGAGCCGCATAACACAGGTGTAAGCTTCTGCTGTACTGTGCCTTTCCTGACTGCCGCCTTTATCTCATCAACAAGAATCTCTTCCCCTTTGAGGAATTTATCCATGATAGTGTCATCAACATCAGCTAATGTCTCGATCATCTTTTCCCTGTACTCACGGGCCACAGGCATGATGCGGTCTGGAATATCTTCTTCTGCATATTTCGTACCCAATGTTTCATCCTCGAAATATATTGCCTTCATTTCCACAAGATCTATAGAGCCCCTGAATTCACCTTCAGCTCCTATCGGTATCTGCAGGTGGACCGGATGAGCACCAAGGCGCTCCACCATACTTTCTACGCTCATGAAAAAATCTGCACCAACTCGATCCATCTTATTCATAAAAGCAATTCTCGGAACTCCGTACTTATCTGCCTGCCTCCAGACAGTCTCTGATTGAGGTTCGACACCTGCAACAGAATCAAAAAGGGCAACAGCACCATCGAGAACCCGAAGAGACCTCTCAACTTCAATGGTAAAATCGACATGGCCGGGCGTGTCGATGATGTTAATCCTATGGTCTTTCCAGAAACAGGTAGTAGCAGCGGAGGTGATGGTTATCCCTCTCTCCTGCTCCTGAACCATCCAGTCCATGACAGCAGTGCCCTCATCAACCTCACCCATCTTATAAGTTACGCCCGTATAGTAGAGGATGCGTTCTGTGGTTGTAGTCTTCCCCGCATCGATGTGCGCCATGATTCCGATATTTCGTGTTTTCCCTAAAGGAAATCGTGACAATTGCTTTCTCCTCTACCTTTTTTACCATCTATAATGGGCAAAGGCCTTGTTGGCGTCTGCCATTTTATGGGTATCTTCTTTTTTCTTAATTGAAGACCCTGTGTTGTTAAAGGCATCCAGTAATTCTCCTGCCAACCTTTCCTGCATGGTTTTTTCGCTTCTGCCTCTTGAATAATTGATGATCCACCTGAAGGCCAAAGCTATGCGCCTGTGTGCCCTTACTTCGACGGGAACTTGATACGTCGCACCGCCAACCCTTCTCGGCTTTACTTCCACGAGGGGTTTTACGTTTTCAATTGCTGTCTTAAATACTTTAATGGGATCGCTTCCGGTCTTCTTCTTTATGAGATCAAATGCACCGTAGCAGGCTCTTTCTGCTGTAGACTTTTTACCATCCTCCATTAAGATATTGACAAACTTGCTCAAGAGTTTACTGTTATGTTTTGGGTCAGGTAAAATCTCTCGCTTTTCTGCTACCCTTCTTCTCGGCATGTTTTACCTTATTTATTTAGGTCTCTTGGACCCATACTTAGACCGTCCTTGTCTTCTGTCTGTAACACCCATGGTATCCAGGGTCCCCCTGATAATGTGGTACCTCACTCCCGGAAGGTCTTTCACTCTGCCACCCCTTATCATAACGATAGAGTGCTCCTGAAGATTGTGACCAACACCGGGTATATATGCTGTTACTTCCAGCCCATTCATAAGTCTTACCCTTGCAACTTTTCTGAGGGCAGAATTCGGCTTTTTCGGAGTTGTTGTGTAAACCCTCACACATACGCCTCTTTGCTGAGGGCATCTCCTCAATGCAGGACTTTTCGTCTTGCTCTCAACCTTTTCACGCCCCCTTCTTACAAGCTGAGCTATAGTTGGCACTTTACCTCCGTGGATCTCTCTTAATGCTTAGGATTTTAAGAGAAAGTTAAGCATACCAGAGAAGTATTTTTTTTGTCAAGACATGTAATGCCCTGCAGGCAACAAAAAATGCTATATGGTCATTTCCGACGCAAATCAAGCATCTCTCTTTTCCTTTGCTTCCTCCCATAGTTTATCCATCTCCTCCAATGTCATGTCTGAGAGTTTTCTTCCTTGATCTGCAGATTTCATCTCAATAAACCGGAATCGTGATATAAACTTTGCTATTGTTTTTCTCAATGCATCCTCTGGGTTGACACCGATAAATCTTGATATATTCACAAGCATGAACAATATATCACCAAGTTCATCTTCTATTTCTTCCTGTTTTTTCCCCTCGAGTGCTTTTTTAAACTCCCCCATTTCCTCGTCAAGTTTTCTGAGAACATCATCAATCTCAATCCAATCAAAACCAACCTTTGCTGCTCTGTCCTGGAGTCGATGAGCTCGCAATAAAGACGGCAATGTTCCGGGAACTCCATCGAGAATAGATGCCCTGAATTTACCTTCGCGCCTTTTCTGCTCCTGCCAGTATACGAGAACCTCATCTTTCGTTTTGTAATCCGCCTTTCCAAAGACATGGGGATGCCTTGCTATCATCTTGTTCCCGATTTTCTCGATGACATCAGATATATCAAACTCTTTCTCCTCCTTTGCTATCTGGCATTGGAAGACTATCTGAAACAAGAGGTCCCCAAGTTCTTCTTTTATCTTCTCTGCATTGCCTTCATCAATAGCATCAATCAGTTCATATGCCTCTTCGATAATGAACGGTTTCAGCGAACCCCTCGTCTGCTCCTTGTCCCAGGGGCATCCTTTTTCATCTCTGAGTTTTTCAATTATGTCCAATAGCTCCTGAAAATCCATAACACAATCCTTAATTAAATGTCAGTCCAGATTATTCATAAATTTGTTGATCAATCAGAGCAGATGCAGTATCGGAGCGGCTTTACAGAGTGTTCACCGCCCCAAGGCGGCTGACACTCTGTACCTCGGAGGTCCGCAGAAGCGGACCGAGAATGAGCGATGATACTGCATCTGCTCTGCTCCTTCACGAGTGGTGAATAATCTGGGTTAAAAGTAACAATTTCATTTTCTTCTCTTCAGATACAGACAGGCTGATACCGAAACAAGCATCAAGGTTAAAACAAATACCATCTCACGGGTCAAATTGATGTAGACAAGTTTCTCCACGTAGTGAATTATAAATGAACCCTTGTATGTAATTGATGGATCATGCTTCTCTCTCAGCCAAATCTCGAGGTATGTCAGTGGACAGTACCATCCAAAGATTTGCAGGAGAACTGCAAACCCCAGACCGGCCATATGGAATATCCTTATAGTTCGATACCTCCGCCCTAAACCGGCTATGAGAAAAACAATCCAAGAAAAATGGACGAGGACTACAAAATCTGCCAGTATCTTGTAAACCATCTTTATTAAGCCGCACTATACTCGTCCCTGTCTATGGAAAAACCTGTCCAAATCGACCCCGATCAGTTCTGCTGCAGTCTTCCAGCGTTCGCCCACCGGAATATCAAAAATAATGTTGTTATCCACTGGGGCAAGCAGCCAGCTATCCAGCATCAGCTCACACTCGAGCTGTCCTGCAGCCCATCCTGCATACCCAAGGGTGAATAAAAACTTATTGGGCCCTTTACCTGCCGCAACATCAACAAGTATTTCATTTGTTGTTGTCAGTGCAAGCCCATCGCTCACGTTTATAGAAGCATAGTATCTGCTCTCGGGTACATAAAGCATATACCCCTGTTCGGGCTTTACAGGACCTCCGTAAAATACAGGCGGGTCTATGATGCTTTT
>JBGPPR010000103.1:0-4961 GCA_041488675.1 Thermodesulfovibrionia bacterium | reverse complement strand
TTTTATCTCCGCTCTGGTCTCCAGCCTTGGACCATTGACGCAGACATATGTTCCTGACTTCTTAAGTTCTATGCCGGAATTTTCTGCTGCCCTAAGAAGAGAACCTCTCAACTCATGGCAATATGGTTCCGTGAAGTCTATATGGATTACTTCGTCTCCGTCATAGAATGTGGACTCCCTTCCGCTTGTCATATCTATAATCTGATCGGGGACCATAATCATTCCTGGTTTTGTGTAATACCCTATTCCTCCAACAGCACCAATAGATATGAGCCGTTCCACTTCAAGTTCCTTAAATCCCCATATGTTCGCTTTGTAGTTTATCTTGTGCGGCGGGAGGTGATGTTCTAAACCATGCCTTGGAAGAAACACAATATCGCTTCCGGAAAGATCACCGATCACGTACGTATCTGAGGGGGCTCCATAGGGTGTTGTTATTTTGGCGTATTCTGTAATTGTGAGACCTGGTATTTGATAAAGGCCGCTCCCCCCAATAATACCTATCTTCGGCATATCATCCTCTTCTTATTGATGCATCACGAGTTTTTCTGTCACGTAAACATGGTTCAGGGTCTCACCATGTGTTGCTGTGAGATGCTGAAGAGCCCGCCCAAGGCATATCAGCATGACAACATAATGAATTCCTGGGAGACGTCTATTCAGCTAATACAATGATAGCAGATAACAAAAAATAGTAACAGATAAACCTCCAAAACATTTGATATAATTGAGACATGCTCGATAAGGAACTTCTTGTGAAGGTGCTGAAAAAAGCCCGACTTCAAGGTGGGGAATATGCAGAGATTTTTGTAGAGCGCAAGAAGTCTGTTTCCATCCAGTGCGAAGACAAGAAAATCGAAAAAGTTATAACGGGTGTTGATTCCGGTTTTGGTATACGCCTCATTTCCAACGGCAGATCTTCCTATGCTCACAGCAATGACTTCTCTGAAGCATCTCTCCTTCAGGCTGCGTCTGAAGTGAGCAAAGCTGCAACCGGGGCGGTTACTGACTCGGACATTGACTTAAGGGCGCTAATTCCTTCTGTTTCGTTTCATATAAATCGTTTTCCAGAGGATGTTCCTGTAGAGAAAAAAATCTCGATTGTGAGGAAAGCCGATTCTGCTGCAAGAAGCTACGATAATAGAATAAGACAGGTCAGCGTCGTTTACCACGACTTTATTCAGAAGGTCGAGATTGCAACAACCGAGGGCACAGTCGCTGAGGACGAGAGGGTTCATACCGTCGCTGTGATTCAGGTAGTCGCTGCGGACGGCGGCTTAATCCAGACTGGGTATGAATCCATTGGCGGCTTCATCGGCTTTGAGCTCTTTGATGAAATCGATGTCGAAGAGATGAGCCTGAAAACAGCAAGAAGGGCATTGATGATGTTAACTGCCGAGAGGGCGCCGGGTGGAAGAATGCCTGCCGTCATTTCCTCCGAGGCAGGTGGTACCATGATCCATGAGGCCATCGGACACGGACTCGAGGCAGATTTAGCGCAGCAGGGATTGTCCGTCTACTCAAAGAAGGTCGGACAACGTGTTGCATCTCCTTTCATAACCGTCATGGACGATCCGACATTGCAGAAAAAAAGAGGCTCTTTCAGGTTCGATGATGAAGGTACTCCTTCACAGCGAAATGTACTTGTTGAAAAAGGCATTTTAAAAAACTACATGTACGACAAATTAACGGCAATGAAAGACGGGGTTACTTCAACAGGCAATGGCAGGAGACAATCGTATCAGCATAGACCGATACCGAGAATGACCAACACGTTCATTGCACCCGGCGACACTCCTCCAGGGAAGATTATAAGCTCAGTGGATAACGGTCTCTTCGTCAAAAAAATGGGAGGAGGACAAGTTAATACTGTTACAGGTGATTTTGTATTTGATGTCCAGGAGGGTTATCGAATCAAGAATGGCATGATAGAAGAACCTCTGAGGGGTGCAACTCTCGCAGGCAATGGCCCGGAAATTTTAAAATCTGTTGATATGGTCGGTTCTGATTTGGGATTTGCAATTGGGACATGCGGTAAGGATTCACAGGGTGTCCCTGTCTCCGATGCGATGCCTACAATAAGGATTCCTGAGATAGTGGTCGGTGGCAAAATATGACACTGTGTCAAATACTCCTCAATCTATAGATAATAAGCAACACCTTTTTGTCTTTCGTTACTTCGTTAGCGTTCGAAAGGAAACCGAGGCTTTCTGTCAGAATCCTGTAAAGAAGCCATTGTCAGAAAGAGTCTGAAGTCTTCTAAATTGAAAAAAATCCTTTGAATCGCTGGCACTATATTTGCTAAAGCATTAGCTCAATCATGCGCTTACAAAGAACCTTAAAGCAAGAAGCGTCTTTTGAGGGTATTGGGCTGCATACAGGGCGGTACACAAAGGTGCGCCTTAACCCAGCGCCACGAGATACAGGCATCATATTTACGAGAACAGATAAGGCAATGGTGTTAAAGGCATCTATAGGTTCTGTTACCGACACTGCTTTTTCAACCAACCTGGGACATGATGGTGTAAGAATCAGGACTGTTGAACATATTCTTGCAGCTTTGGCCGGCCTCGGGATAGATAACCTGCTCGTTGAAGTTAACGGACCCGAAATACCCATTCTTGACGGAAGTTCCTCCGAACTTATCAACATTATTCTTGATAGTGGAATTGCAAAACAAAACAAGAAAAGACCTTTTCTCAGAATAACAAATCCTGTGGTTTTTGCCGAGGGCCAAGCGGAGATCATAGCCCTCCCCTATGGTGGACGACTTGTAACATACAGGATCTATTTTAATCACCATCTTCTCGGCGAACAGAAGTTGACTTTAGAAGTTACAGAGGAGACCTTCGCAAAAGAAATTGCTCCTGCAAGAACTTTTGGTTTTGTTAAGGATGTCGAGTATCTCAAGGCAAACGGATTTGCAAAAGGCGGTTCTCTCGAAAATGCGATAGTCCTCGGGAGAGACGGTATATTAAATTCTTCCGGCCTGAGGTTCAAAGACGAATTCGTTCGTCATAAAATACTTGATCTGATAGGTGATTTCTCCCTCATCGGATTTCCCATTTACGGCCATATTATTGCCAACAGGTCAGGTCATACGACAAACCTGAAGTTTCTTAAGAAACTGATCTCCTGCCAGAACTGCTGGGAAATAGTCTCAGAGATTCCCCAGCCATCTCCCGCGTATGCGGAAAATTCCTTAAGTTTCAATAAGTTATAAAATTTACTTGAATTTTTCCGCAAATTAAGTTTCAGTATTAGAGGGAAGACCGCAAAAGAGAGGCTGGAGAATTTCTCCTCCAGCCTTAAACCGTGTGTGTGCAAGTGGAGCAGGATTATTTCTTCTTTGCGGTCTTCTTCGCTACCTTCTTAGGTGCTGCCTTTTTTGCTGCCATCAAGTACTCACCCCCTTTCGTCCCCGCATTTACCTTGTCGGCAAGTCCGCCAAAGGCGGGCAAGTGCGGGGCACTATGAGCTACAGTCTCCCGATAAGAGCGATTCTTTTCCCTGACAAGAGTTTTTTGAGATTCGCATCGCCCTTTTTCTTCTTTAGCTTGTATTCATCTTCATCAATGATTGTGCAGTTAATCTTTCTGTCAAACCTTTTTTCAATATCCTTCAGTTCTTTGGTGAGGGAGGCCATTGCGCCTATGACAAAAAGATCAACGGTATTGATATCATCACCTTCTGCATATGGGCCGTAAAGAAAAGCTGCTTTTGCACCGGAAGCCCTGAGGACTGCTTTGAGTGCGCCGGGTAAACCGAGAGACTTCGTTATCAGATTCTTAAGCTCAGAAAACAGGGGTGAGTCTTTGTTCGCCTTAAAATATTTGAGATTAGCAACTTTCTCACTGATCACAATACCCATCTCTTCGAGATTGTCAAGTTCTCTCTTGACACCGGAGGGATTTTTTCTGAGGAGTTCCGCGATCTCTCGAATATAGAATTGCTCGTCCGGGCTGTTCAGGAGGAGTGAGAGGACATCTGCTCTTATTGCTGATGAGAATAAACTCTTTAACATTACTCACCTGAATACACTTATATAATAAAAAATACTTTTTGTCAACAAAAAAAACACATTTAAGAACAAAAGCTGCATTTTAGTGAACGATTACTTTTTTAGAACAATTGTTCTAAAATCGTGAACTTTCTGTTCTGATCATTCTTCTCACTTTCCTTAAGTTTTGATAATCGTCAGTTTCATTCTTCCTCGGTGTCTCGAGTATTAAAGGAATGTCTTTGAAAAGAAAATAATTCAGGAACAATCTTAAGCCTCCCATACCTATTTTGCCGAGACCGACATGTTCATGTCTGTCAACTCCGGACCCGATGTTCTCTTTTGAATCATTCAGGTGAAAAAGTTTTACTTTATCAAGACCCATATATTTTTCTATTTCGTCTGAAATGTTCTGAATGCCTTCCTCATTACCGAGGTCGTATCCAGCCGCAAAGGCATGACAGGTATCAATACAGCTTCCTGCTATCAAAGATCCCTTCACGTAACTCATCATATCCGAGAGGTTTGCCACCTTGGAAGAGATATCTCCTCTCTCGCCGGCAGTATTTTCCAGAAGGAGACCCGCCTTCCATTGACCCATCGATGCAACTTCTCTTAATGCTTCACTTGCCCTTTTCCTTGCAATCCGTTCGTCTTCTCCTGATGCACTTCCGGGGTGAAGTACGACATATTCAGCCCCAAGGAGATCGGCTCTATCCATTTCCCCGGCAAGGAGAGCAATGGACTTCTTCTGTAAATCTCCGTCCCTTGATGCAATGTTTATCAGGTACGAAGCATGGATATAAAGGGGTGTCATATTCAACCGGGTCCTGAGGGATTTGAACGTTGAGACTTCCCCCTCGGAAATTGACTTTACAGCCCATCCTCTCGGATTGTGAGAAAATATCTGCAGAGTATTACATCTCAAGGCATTCGCCCTTTGTAAGCTGAGATGTAATCC
>JBGPPR010000102.1:0-4961 GCA_041488675.1 Thermodesulfovibrionia bacterium | reverse complement strand
ATCGAGAAGAATTGTTCCTCTATTCGCAAGTTCGAATCTTCCTTTTCTTGCAGTAATAGCGCCCGTGAACGCTCCTTTCTCGTGACCAAAAAGTTCCGATTCCAAAAGTCCTTCGGGAATGGAGGCGCAATTGAACTTGACAAAGGGTCCCTTTGAGCGGGGGCTTCTGTAGTGGATGGCCTTTGCTATCAATTCCTTTCCGGTGCCGCTTTCTCCATACAGGAGAACCGTTGCCTTTGAATCGGCAACACGATGAACAGCCTCAAAAACCTCCTGCATCTTGTCTGAATTGGCGATTATATTCGGAAGACTGTATCTTCCTCTCAGTTCGAGTTTCAGGTTTTCCCGTTCCTGTTCCGATTCCTTGTAATGTTTCCAGAGAATTGCGTACTGGGCAATGATCGATGCCACGATTTCCAAAACCCTGACATCTTCGTCGATCATGATTTCCTTATCCTTGAAAATTCTGTCGACGCTCAAAACACCTATGGATTCTCCTTTAAACTTGACCGGAACACAGAGAAAAGATATACCGCTTCTTCTCATTCGCGAACCTGTTTTGTTGAGGAACAGCGGTTCCTCTCCCACATCCGGGATAATCATGGGAGAGCCCCTCTCAAGGACTCTTCCTACAATACCTTCTCCTATCTTGTATTTCCCCTTTTCTATCTGGTCTTTTGTAAGACCATGGGCGGCAACAATCCGGAGTTCTTTTGTATTATGATCAAGGAGAAAAACAGAACCTCTTTCCATTTCCAGGAATTCTCCGAGGACGTGCATCGTCCGGAAAAGATTCTTCTCGAGATCAAAGGAAGAGCTTAAAACCTTGCTCACTTCGAGAAGGGCTGAAAGGATTCGATTTTCCCTTACAAGAGACTGGGTCATTTGATGCTTTTACCTCATAATCCTCAAATGTTTAACTTGTTAATCCCTGTAATCTTGCTACAGGGTCTCCTTTAATCCCTCCCCATTGAGGGGGGAGGGTTAGGGTGGGGGTGATCATATAACTTTGTTTCACCCTCCCCTTAATCCCCTCCCATCAAGGGAGGGGTGGATTTCCTATGGTTTTGCCGCAGGATGATTCATCATACATTCTCCACCATCTCCCAGACACCGCATGGACAGATACCTGCGCAGAAAGCACAACCGATGCATTTCTCGTCGTCAACGACATACTCGTACGTGCCATCTTCGTGTTCCACTCTGGATATTGCTCCCCAGTAACAGGTGGCTTCACACATGTGGCAGTCACGGCAGGTAGCGCAGGACATGCACTTTTCCGCCTCCTTTTCTGGTGTGAAATCACCTTTGCATACGTCATAGTATTCTGTTTTAATTCTCTCGTAGGGGATTACCTGTTTGATCTCGGGCCAGCGCGGTGCGTGCATGAGCTGGTAATGTATCGTTTCTGCCGCGGTTCTCCCCTGTCCGATGGCATGTGTCACGAGGCCCGGTCTTGTTGCGTCACCTATTGCGAAGACCTTTACGTCTGATGTCTGTCCTATATCATTCACTACTATCCAACCTTTTTCCGTGTGAATATTCGGCGGAAGGAAATCGAGAATCGGCACCTCACCAACGGAAACGATCACAAGGTCAGCATCGAGGGATGAGCCATCGGTGAAAAATATCTTTCTCTGGTCTTTATCGTATTTTTCGGTGAATCTTGGCCAGAGCATCTGTGTCCCCTTCGCCTGTGCCATCTCCATCTCTTTGCCAAAGGCGGCCGGTTTCTGAATATCCACTGCCATGACAGACTCGGCACCGCAGTTATACGCCTGTGAAGCGGCATCCATGCCCGCGTTCCCGGCACCTATGACAACGATCTTTTTGCCGGTGAGATTCGGCAAGTCTCCGATATTGATTCCTTTCAGAAATTCTACAGCAGGAACGACATGCTCGGAACCGGGAAACGTCAGTGTTCTCGGTTTATGCGCTCCGCATGCAACAACAACGATTTCATGGCTCTTGTAAACTTCCTCAAACTTTTTCTGGTCAATAGGAACCTTCAGATAGCTATTGATACCTATTTCCTTAAATCTTGAAAGTTCTTTTTCAAGTATCTCATGGGGGAGACGCTCTCTCGGGATACAGAGCTCGATCTTTCCGCCTAATTTATCCGCCGCTTCATAGAGATCGACAGAATGACCTTTGAGGGCGAGCTGCCATGCGGTACTCAACCCTGCAGGGCCTCCTCCAATCACCGCTATAGTATGCCCTGTTGATTCAGCCCTCTTTGGTGCAGGTATATCAAGTGCCAGACTTCCGAGCTTGTTTATGCTGAGAGGTGTATCAAGCTGCCCCCTTGTGCAGCTCTGCATGCAGAGATTCGGACAGATTTGTCCGCACACAGTTGCAGGAAGCGGGCTGTATTGTAAAACGAGCTCCAGGGCTTCCTGGAGTTTTCCCTGTCTGATCAGAGCAGCCCTTTTACGCGATGGAATGTGAGTCGGGCACGCACTCTCACAGGGCGGGGCATATTTTTCATTCGCCCAGACCGGCTTGTTTCTTCTGTTTTCCCCTGTTGTTATATAAGGTAATAATGTCAGTTCGTGATCCAGATATTCAGCAAAGATACCTCCCTGTCCAACTTCCTTTTCCCAGGAATTTTTTCTGAAGTCAGCGGTGGTGACCGGAAACCATCTCCGTATCCTTTTCTCATAAGGAGTATAGGCAATAAATTTTTTCCAGTCATCAATAGATTGAGTAAGCTCCTTGTAATATGACGCTCTATCAATAGCTTTAAGGAATGTTTTCATGTTCGATGTGAGCCATTCCCAATCCTGAGGCGTGAGGTTAAGGAGTTTCACATCTCTTTCGCTGTAGCCTTGAATGGGACCTCTGAAATATATTGTGCCGCCGACCATTCCAACACAGGGCCGGTATCCGAGAATGGACTTTTGATTCCTTGAATCCACACCGCACACAACAGCAATTCCGCCGGCTTTAAATTCTGCAAAAGAGTCGCCCACATCCCTGAAATACCATGATTGGGGAGGATCGAAGCGCGGGTTATGCTTTGTCATCGTGTCGCATCGTGCCCCTCCGCTTCCCTGAACATAGAGAATTCCCTGAGCTGCGGCATTGAATGCACCGTTGGTAACATCTCCTAAAACGGTTATCCTGGCGCCGCAGTTCAGCCAACCTGCGTCATCAGATACACTTCCTTTTACAATAATTTCGGTGTCGGACATCCCCATGCTTCCGAGCCTCTGACCGACAGGTCCTTCTACGATTAACTGCACTGTCTCGCCTCTCGGCCAGATTCTGCCGCCGATACCATGTTGTCCATTCGCAATGACGTGCAGTTTCCGTGCACCATTCTGAACCGCATGCTGGATCTGCTCTTCAAGGATACGGGACGAAGATCTCACTCCATTATCATTGCCATGTATGGTGACAACGTTAGTTCGAGATGCAGAGTTCGAGGAATTCCTCCCCTTCGATCCCCCCCTTTCTAAGGGGTGGGTCGGGGGGGTCGTGTCTTTTGACTTTTGACTTCTGACTATTGACTTCTTCTTAGCACGCATAGCTGATCCCCAGTCTCTCCGCCATTGCCTTGTCATCGATACTTAAGCCATCCGACATACCAATGGGAAGTTCCGTACTTCTGCCCATGGGCGCAAAGATTTTTCTTAACTCCACATTTGCGGCCCTGAATACCTCTACCACACGTTCGGCAACCCTGTCTGAGTCAAGCCTCCTGTAAAGCTTAGGATCCTGTGTCGTTATCCCCCTTGGGCACTTGCCTGTATTGCATAGATTACACCGGTTGTACTCGTCCCCGAAGCAATCAGCCGCTGACTGCATGATGTATTTGCCTATTGAGACTGCGGATGCCCCGAGCATAATAAGGGCCGCGGTATTTGCTGCCAGGTTCCCCTTTTTTCCGATTCCGCCGGCGGCGATCAGAGGCAGTTCATTCTGTTTCCCCTGTTTCACGAGATCAAGATAGCATTCCCTTATATTTGATGCTATCGGGTGGCCCATCTTATCCATTGAGACATTGTATGCTGCGCCTGTTCCACCGTCTTCACCGTCAATGGAGAGAGCGGCAGCATAAGGGTTTCTTGCCAGGTTGTTGAGGACTGCCCGGGCTGTCTTTGTGCCTGATATCTTGGGATAGACAGGAATTCTAAAACCCCATGCCATAGACATGGACTGGATCATTTTCGCTACTGCTTCTTCGATGGAGTACTTTGTCTGATGAGTAGGGGGAGAAGCGAGATCAACGAACTTTGGAACACCGCGAATACTCGCTATGAGTTTCAGAACTTTCTGAGCCATCAATAAACCACCGTCACCAGGTTTTGCACCCTGACCGTATT
Organism: Thermodesulfovibrionia bacterium; assembly: GCA_041488675.1. Lineage (GTDB taxonomy): Bacteria > Nitrospirota > Thermodesulfovibrionia > Thermodesulfovibrionales > SM23-35 > DASPRG01. Next base: position 633 of record JBGPPR010000102.1, on the reverse strand, counting down.
TGATCTCAATGCCTGCAGGGTCTTCCACCATATGGGGAATGGCGTGGATGATTTCATCCCAGCCAAAATATCCTGAGGCAATCTGGATGATGAAATATTTTAGATACCGTGATTTTAAAAGCCTTGGCGGTAACCCGCCTTCTCCCGAGCACATTACAACAGGGAGTCTGTCAACTTCATTGAGGTACGCAACACCCATGGCAAGTCCTTCCCACATCGGAGGTGAAAGGGCTCCGACTGACATACTTCCGATCATTATGGGAAAAATCTCACGAACAGGTGGTATGAATCTGTCAGGATTGCTATCAACAACGAGCTTGCCATTTTCTGTTCTGAGAGGGAGTTCCTCCGGAGGGAGGATCCTTCCGAGGAGTGTCCTTACATGAAACTCGTGCCGTCCTGCATCCAGTGCAGGGTCTGTAAGCATTGAGATCCTTGTAAATTTAAGCCTGTCGAGAGTTGATAGGGAAGGATCATTTCTCCTTCCCCCTCTCTTATAAGCGTCTCCGCCTTTGTTTTTGTAATGAAGAAACTTATTCTGCGGGTTGTATTCAGGCTCTATCGCCTCATTAGGACACACGAGGGTACAGGTTCCACAGCCGGTACAATATCTCTCCATATCTGTGACCTGTT
>JBGPPR010000101.1:0-4964 GCA_041488675.1 Thermodesulfovibrionia bacterium | reverse complement strand
TCCTGTCCCTGTCGCGCTGGAAACAGGTGCGAAGGTCATCCTCTTTTTCAGGTGTTGCCCTACCCCTACTGTCTGCGCTGAGACAAGCCCCCGGGTGGAGTATCTTTCTTTCTATTTCTTCTGTCTGTTCGCGAATAGTCATGGTATATATCTTCTTGCACTCTGACTCATTTGAAATAATCTCTGCTCAGAAACGTACCTTTACTGTTGACTATGGAAATTATATCTGAAGTGCCCCTATTATTGTAACTGTACATAATTAACTTTTGCACTTCCCATCAGCTTTTATAATCTATTGAATTTGGGGTCGGATATGGATTGAAGCAAAGTTGATTTGGAAATGGCAGAACTTCAGCTAACGGATAATGTCAGGTGAAGCATCAACTTCTTCCTGAAAGCCGCACTCGCAAATATCATGCAAAAATTATTGATTAGAAATGAAAATCAATAATGGCAAGAATAAGCAAAAAGTGTGGTAGGATAGGGCAGCATAATAATTTCAACCAATAAGGAGGGCAGTATGAAAAGGAACCCAGTTTGTTTTAGTATGCTCTGTGCTGTGCTGTTGTTGAGCCTGTTGTATATTGGCCAGGCTTTTGCGGCCGATGTGTCGGAGCTGCAGATCAAGGCAAGCAAGCCGGGGGCCATCGTGACTGTGGAACGGGTGATTAATGATGGCAAGGTGCTGCTGTCTGTCAGTGACGCTGCCAATAAACCGATGCTTGGTTTGACCAGCAGCGACTTTGTCGTAACAGAGGGCGGGAGAACCGCCAAGATCACCTCGGTGCAGCCGATTGAGGAAAGCCTTGAGGTGCCGCGTAATATCGTCCTAATCCTGGACAACTCCTATTCCATGCGCGAGAGGTACGCTATTAAGCCGCTGCTCGCCGGAGTGGACGAGCTGCTGAAGATCGTCAGGCCTATCGACCAAGTGCAGATCGTAGTCTTCACCGAGGATGAGAAGATGAACATGGGAGGACGCAACCTGCACGTGCGGATCTTCAAGTCAAACCAGCCCATTGAGTTGAAGAACTTCGTTGTCAATGTCTACCGTGATGGCATAACCTCGACAACTGTGCTTTACGAGGCGATGCTGGCAGGCCTCGACCTCATTCGCACGATGCCAGAGAACGAGCCCAAGTTCATGGTAGTTTTCTCAGACGGGGAAGACATCAACAGTGCTTACAAGCAAGATGAAGTGTTAAAGACAGTGGAAGGGCTAACTCGTTTCAATGCCTATGCAATCGACTACATGCCAGTCAAAACGACAGACAAATTTCTGACTACTTTTGCAGAACGGAACCATGGACAGATCTGGAAGGCAACATCTGAGGCGAACCTGGTGCCGATCTTCCAGAGTGTTGCTTCAAAGATGCAGTACTACTATGTGGTCAGCTACCTGTTCCCAACCACAGGGAGTCTTGCGGTTGCTCCGGACACCCTGAACATCGATGATATCCAGGCATTTGATGCCTCGTTGCAATTGGAACAACCAACAGAAGCTGCTCCAGCAAAAGGCGCTCCTGTGGTCAGTAAAATTGACACCTCCGAGTTGACGCTGCGTCCTGTAGTGGATACGACCTACGGCATCGTACACTGGAAAGTTACAGTTGCCAATTCAAGCGGTACCCTGGCCGAGCAGGCCGGTTTAGGTGCCCCTGCGGAGGAGATTGTGGTTCCGCTTAAAACTGACGACCTGGGCCGGTTGGCTGACGGCGGCGACATAAAGGTCACCATGGAGGTGCAGGATAACAAGGGGCAGAACATTGTTCTAACCGCTCCGCCTGTCAAGGTAAACCACTTCACGACCACCGGTACCCTGGCGGTTGCTCCTGCCAGTGTGACCATCGAGGAGATCAAGACGATCGACGCCTCGCCAATGCTCGGGCAAATCTACTTCCTTAAGAACTCAAGCGACCTCCCCGCGCAATATGTGCGCCTTGGCGGGCCAGAGACTGCGGCATTCGATGAACATCGATTCCGCGACACCCTTGAAAAATATTATCAGGTGCTGAACATCATTGGCAAGCGCCTGATCGACCACCCAGAGGCCACGATCACACTGACGGGATGCAATAACAACATTGGTGTTGAGAGGAGGAACCTTAAGCTCTCGACCGCACGAGCCGAGGCAGTCAGGGACTACCTGCAGTTAGGCTGGGGAATTGCTTCCGAGGGACTGCACATCGAAGCGCGCAATCTGCCGAAGATGCCGAGCACAAGCCGGTTGGAGGAGGGCCAGGCGGATAACCGCCGGGTGGAGATTAATTCGGATGATCCTGCGATTCTCGACCTGATAAGAAGCACTTACCTTACCACGAGGATTGACACCGCAACGCTGACCCTGCATCCGGTCATCACAGCACCCCACGGTGTCGCGCACTGGACGGTTACTGCCTCGAACAGCAGGCAGAAACTGGGCGAACTGGCCGGCGAGGGGGAACCCCCGGCGGAGATCAAAGTGCCGCTGAGCACCGGTAACCTCAATGAGATGGCCGTCAGCGGCGATATTACAGTTCGGATGAAGGTGCAGGATGTTAAGCAGGAACTTTCAATGACTGCCAGTCCGGTCAAGGTCAATTTCCTCCAAACCAGCCAGCGATTGGCTCAGAAGCAGGATTTCAGGGTCCAGGAGAAATACGCCTTGATCCTGTTCGACTTCGACAGCGACGCCATCGATGCCCGCAACCAGAAGATTGTTAATGCAATCGTCACGCGCATTAAGGCGCTGCCGCAGGCGACGGTCGACATCGTCGGCCATACCGACAACATTGGCAAGGAGGATTACAACATCAAGCTCTCCGAGCGCAGAGCGATAGCAGTCTATAATTTGCTGACTGCAGCTTATGGGGAAGACGCTGGCGAACGTATCCGTCACAGGGGAGTCGGTCCCAGCAATCCCTTATACGATAATACAACACCGGAAGCCCGGGCATTCAACCGGACGGTAACCGTTACCTTAGAGTATATGGCGGTTGATTAAACTGTTCTTGGTAATGACCTGACCAGAGGAAGATTAGCTAATTATCGGCAAGGCCTTCTTCGGTGTTGATCTCCGAAGTCTTTGCCGTGCGCCGACAAATTCAGAGGGGGGTGGCCTTCGGGCCAACCCGAATTAAGTAATAGTGTCTTGAGTAACGAAAAGGAGATCTGAGGTGAATGAGTAGGCTAAGGATAGGGAGAGGTGTAGTCACTAACAGAAGAGTAATAATCATAAAGAACAGTTTTTTAATACAAATGTTTATATTCCTCCTTGTGGAGTGATAAGATGTTTACGATACAGCCTTAACAGCGAAAGTTAACAACAGAAGGGCTGGGATTATTCTCAGCCCCCTTTTGATTTTGACTTCAATCCGTAATCGTTAATTCTTACCGAAGCTCTTCGATGTGGACTCGTAGGTGAAAGTGTTAATCAAGAGTTCATCTGATTATCTGCTTTTTAAGTCTTTATCTATTTCAGAATAAGCAAGATTCTTCATTCGCCACCGATTTAGACCATCAAGATCATCTATGTCATACCATTCAGGAAGGAGGAAATAGCTTATGCCTGCAGCCTTTGCCCTGCAAATAGTATCTCTCAGGACACTCTCATATCCCCACTGTATTCCTTCGAAGATAACTTCATGAGGTTTATTCATACCAATCAGGTAATAACCGCTATCTTCAGATGGCCCTATCACGAGATCATAAGAACCAAGTTTTTGGAAAGCTTCTTCAATAAAAGAAATAGGCAAATCAGGCGAATCAGATCCGACGAGCGACATCTTTTCATATCCTTTTTGCAATAGCCATTTAATGGCACTATACATCCTTTCCCCGAGATTAACACCTTTCTGTGAATAGAGAGGAAAGTGTCTCATTAATCCCTCCAGTTCTTCTTCAACCCCTCTGTATCCCCCTTTAATAAAGGGTGATACAGAGGGAGATAAGGAGGGATTCAAAGACGTCTTTTCTCCTTCATAAAAACCATAAAGATCTATCCCACGAAGTCTTGAGACACTTTTGATAGTTTCATGCAGCATGTATTCATATGCCTTGCACGCTTCATTTTCACCTATTTCAGCAGCGAGTCTCTTCTTTACTTTACCGGGTGCAGGAATTCTGAAAAATATTCCGAGAGCAGATTTATTGGTCATATCAGTTATCTTTTGGAGAAGATACTTTTTTAACGAGAGGCTTTAAGACAAAGGGAAGAAGCATCGCAACGGAAGCCACAATGATGCCGATAACTAAACCCTTAAGATTGCCTTTTAAGATCAACTCTCCCATTGAACTGCCAAAGGCGACATATGCTATGCATGCTGGAAGCATAAAGACAAACGAGGCCCACAAGTAGTGTACAAAAGGTATAGGCGTTACTCCAAACATGTAATTTAGGACAGGGAAAGGCAAAACAGGAAGCAACCTCGCAAACGCAACAGCTTTCCATCCATGCCTTTCCACTTTTTCTCTCAGCCACTCCCACTTATCATATCCAAACCGCTTTTTAATAGTATCGGCTATAAGGTAACGTGAAATCAAAAACGCAACCGATGCACCGGAGGTTGCTCCTGTTATAGAAAAGACTACCCCCCAGAAAGGTCCCCATAAAAACCCCGCGCCGAGGGCCATGGGAAGGCTCGGGATAAAGAGACTCGGACCAATGGCGTAAAATAGGATGAAAAGAAGTGGCGCTGCAACCTTATACTGTTGTATAAAATTCAAAATGGCATCTGTTGATATGTAGCCCTTTCTCCTCAGATATGTCGTAAGGACTATCAATAGAATTACTATTAATCCAATAAGTATTTTTTTGATATTGAACTTCTGTCCCAATGCGAGGAAAAACCTGTTGACCCATTTCTTACCTGAGGAAACCGGTTTTTCTATTGGTTTGACATTGGTCATGAACTCCAGTATGTGATATGCCTTCTGTCCTTCCTGAAGAAATTTTCCCTTGCACCCCATACAATAAGTAATCACGG
>JBGPPR010000100.1:0-4975 GCA_041488675.1 Thermodesulfovibrionia bacterium | reverse complement strand
TAGTTGAACCGTCTCTCTCCAGTACCCCCATAAACCAAAGGACATAGATACTTTTCAGAATGACCTTACTTATCACAAAGAAACGTGGGCGGTTTTAGTATAGATAATAACGAAAACAGTGAGCGGCCATGAAGGTCGCTCTCATCCATCGGTGCAAGTTATAAGTGGATAAAATCAAGAAAAGACTACCGAACATAAAAGTAAAGACTGTATGAATCCTTGAATGGTTTCCTAAAGTACTGGTTTAGACGCCAAAGATATGAAAGCCAAAATCCTGGTTTACAAAATCGTAATAATAATTGAGGAGATTGAGAAGTTGAAAACCCCTAAAAGCCATAGCAAATCAGTTTTTACTGTCAGTCAGAAAATTGAAGATAACGTTCCTACCCTGGCGGCCAGTGCATCCTTCGACCGCCGAGGATATGAAGGTGTATGTGAAAAACTGTCTGCCCTGATTCTGGATTGCAGTTCATAACAAGTCGAAAACCGCGATCTGCTATCCCCATATCCCTTGCAATCTTATTGGCAACTTGGAACAGGTGGCCTATGAGGGCATTGTCTTCTTGTAGTAATTCGAGGTTTGTGGAGATGTGTTTTCTTGGTATAACAAGGGTGTGGACAGGAGCCTGGGGATTGATATCCTCAAAGGCAACCGCAAGGTCATCCTCGTATATTATTTTTGCAGGTCTTTTTTTCTCAACAATCTTGCAGAATAAACACTCCATGAAGACCTCCTGAATTGTTGATTTTAGAATATAACAGAGAGACCGGAAAAAGTCTTCCGATATGTTAGATTAAGAAGAACAAATATCAAAATGAATAAATTATGTGTTTAGGAACCCTTCTCCGGAGGATTATTATTTTTGTCTGGAGACTTAGGAATAAGAAAGGAGTCCAAGAATGGCTAAAGAGCAAAAAGACGTGAAGGTGTTTATACCAAATGAACTCAAAGGTGGTGTATTTGCAAATAACATGGTGGTTTCGCATACACAGGAGGAGTTCATCTTAGACTTTCTCATGATCGCTCAGCCGGAAGGTGCCTTAACGGCAAGAGTGATTGTCAGTCCTGGTCATGTGAAAAGAATTTTTAATGCCCTAACAGAAAACATCAAAAATTATGAAGAAAAATTTGGAACCATCAGATTGGCTGAAACTCCGAAATGGAAAACCTTTGATGTTGCCATGTAGGTTTTTTATTAGAGGATCATTTGTCTTTTCTATACCTGATGTATTCAATAATACCGATAAGGCTGCCGGTTGTGTTGGCAAGGAACCACGATAAAGAGAGGGCTGTGGCGACATCCTGCCTGATACCGATGAGACCAAAAAACAGGACAAAAGCTCCTTCCCTTATGCCAATGCCCGATATGGAAATTGGCAGCGCTGCGAACATGATGATGAGCGGTACAAAGATAAGACAGGCAAGAAACGGAATGTTTACTCCCAGGCCGAAGGCAAGGATGTATACGGCACAAAAACCTGAGAGCTGAACGATGGCAGAGATGAGCAAGGCTCTCAGGATGATCCCTTTCTGATTTCGATAGGAATGAAAATAGTCATAGAATTCTGAAAGTGCCTGTATCCTCTTGCCAAAACGGAAACCGAAAACTAAAAAGCTTGTAATGATGAAAGCCAGCACCATGAAGGGGAACGTCCAGATCACAGGCGAATTGTGGAAATAGGAAAATCCAAAAGGAAAGACAATAGTGCAAATTATTACGAGCATCATAAAACCGATGTATCTATCCATGAAAATTGAGGCTAAGGCAAGGCTTCCCTTTCCTGTTGACCGATAGAGGTAAAAGGCCTTGACAGCATCGCCTCCTATGAGACCGGGCAGCACTGTATTGAAGAAAGCTCCGATCATATAAAGTGAGAACAGTTTTCTCATCCCGATTGTATCTGCAACAAGAAGCTTCCACCTCACTGATGACATGAATTGAGCGAATAGATAGAGGAAAACTGCCGAAATGAAGGCAGCGGGATGTATGTTTCTCAGGTGGGAAAAAACCTGTCCGGCTCCTGTCCTTGACAGAACGATGTAAAGGAGCGCAGAACTTACACTGAGCTTCAGGGAGAGAAAAAATATCCTCTTTGGTTTAGGGACCAAGGATTTTTTTAATCACATAGGTGGGTTTTCTCTGACTTTCATGATAGACCCTCACGAGCATCTCTCCGAGAAGGCCCATTCCGATGAGCTGAATTCCAACGATAATCAGGAGAGCTCCGAGTAAAAGGAGCGGCCTTCCACCGATTTGATGTCCGAGAAAAATTTTATCGATAGCCAGATAAAGGGATAGAAGAAAACCGAGGAAACCGCACATGACGCCTATAGGGCCAAAAAATTGAATTGGCTTCGTGGAAAAACTCTGGAGAAATTTTACGGTTATTAAATCTAAAACAACCTTTATTGTTCGCGAAATACCGTACTTCGATCTTCCCTTTAGGCGGGGATGGTGAGCAACCTCCACCTCTGCAACCCTCACCCCGTACCAGCTTGCAACAGCAGGGATAAACCTGTGCATCTCTCCATAGAGTTTTAAATTCTTTATAACATCTCTCCTGTACGCCTTAAGAGAACAACCATAATCATGGAGTTTTACGCCTGTCACATTGCTGATAAGCCAGTTCGCCATAAGGGAGGGAAGCCTTCTGCTGAAAAAAGGGTCCTTCCTCTTTTTCCTCCATCCGCTCACAAGGTCATGATCTCTGATCAGTTCAAGAAGTTTCGAGATGTCAGCAGGGTCGTTCTGCAGATCACCATCCATGGTGATCACGATATCACCTCGGGCAAAGTCGAATCCTGCTGCGAACGCTGCCGTCTGTCCGAAGTTGCGCCTTAGACTCAGGACAACGACTTTGTTATCCTTAGACTGAATCTCTTCAAGGATGGAGAGTGTCCTATCAGTGCTCCCATCATCTACAAGAACTATCTCGTATTCCTTTTCCAGTGAATTAAGATACTGTTTCAGTTTCTCATAGAGTAGAGGTATGTTTTCCTCTTCATTATAGAGGGGTATGATCACTGAGAGGGTCATCAATATGTTCCTGGTTTTTCTTCTTTTAAACCCTTAAAATCATAGCACAGAAAGATAGAATAGTCTCTGATTTTTTTATCTTTTTCATTAACCGTAAAAAGCTTCTTCTCAATCTTTTCAAAGGCACCGGCAACTTTCTGAGGTACGGAAACATCGCCTATTGTAACAAAGATTGCATTATGGTGAGGGAGTTCATCAAATCCAGACCAGAGGTCATACTGGTTCATCCTGCGATTTAGGTTAATACAATAGGTTATGGGACGTCCTTTTACGTAGAAGGCGAGCTCACTGGAGACCTGATACCTTTCCGAAAATAAAAATACAGGACCGTCTTCAGACATTTTTTCATATATCTTTGTCACCGCCGATCCGAGTTCTTTCCATCCTCTCAGTCTGCTGGTAGGGTCTTGTTTCACGGAAAGGTCAAGGATTGAAGGATAATGTGCCACGGCCGTAACAATTATGGATAAGAGAATCGCGATTCCAAAGAGTATCTTCTTACCCTTTCTTTCAGAGAAAACCTTCTCGAAGAAGACAGAAAAGGCGATAATCCCTGTCACATACCCAGGCAGTGCCCAATTTGCCTCCACCTTTCCCTGAATGCTTTTCAAAAGAAAGAAAGTGATGACGGGTACACAAAAATAAAAGAGGAGACCGCCCTCTTTCTGTTTCCTGAGATTCCAGAGAGAGACGGACATGAGTATGAGGAGAATCGGTGTAATTACCCCAAACTGAGAACCAACGAATTCAAAAAAACTTTTTAATGATATTGTGAGACCTTCTGCTACATGTGCCTGTCCCGCCGTATGTCTTAAGGTAACCCAGTTGTGGCCAGCATTCCACAGGATCACGGGGCTAAAGACCAGAAGGCTTACGAGCAAGGCGATATAGGGTCCTTTAGTAAAAAAGAGTCTCCTTTCTCTCAAAAGTAAGAACAAAGAGGAGCAGAGATAAAAGAATGCCATGGTGTACTTGGTGAGAAGACCAAAGCCAATGGATAGGCCGAGGAGTATCCAATATATCAGTGATGAGTGATGGGTAAATAGTGATGCGTCAAATCCCCCCTTACCCCCCTTTTCTAAAGGGGGGGCGGGGGGATTACTGGAATATGATGGGGGATTTGTGTTCTTTGTTTCGGGTTTTGGGTTTTTCGTTAGATGTTGAACATTGGAAGTTGCACGATGGAACATGAACAGGGAAAGTATCCAGAAAAATATGAACGGTGAATCTATGGTAAAGATGATTCCGTATGTCGCGAAGAGAGGTATTATTTGAAGGAGTACTGCTGAGAAAAGTCCAACCTGTTCATCATAAAGGTTCTTTCCGAGTTTGTAAAGGAAGACGCTGCCGAGGGAAGAGAAGATTACTGCCATAACTCTGATGCCAAAGACAGTATCTCCAAATATTGTTGTACCAATATATATGAGATATGCGATCATTGGACCTTTTGAGTAATAGCTCCAATCAAGTCTCCGGGACCATTCCCAGTAATGGGCCTCGTCAGGACTCAGATCAAGAGGCCCTCGCTGAATGTAATATATGCGGAAGACACTAATGGCAAGGAGGAAAACAAAGAGTACCGTGGAATAAGGTTTTACCTTATATCGTTCATATGCCCTGTTATAGAGGGCAACGAGTGACAGCGCCACTCCTGCTCCGAAGAGTCCACCTGCGATAATATCTGACGGATAGTGCACGCCCACATAGACCCTTGAAAAACTTATGAGAAAAGCAACCATAAGAAAGGCATAGCGCATCCTATTTTTAAAGAGGACAAAAAATGGTGTTACGAAAGCAAAACTATTCACAGCATGACTCGAAGGCATCGAGTAAGAATTGGTGCACCCGGCAAGGAGATGGACACCTTCGAATATGCTGCAGGGTCTCGGTCTTTCGAACATCTGCTTGAGGATGTGGGAACCCCAATCAGATAAAGC